>JAMPIU010000144.1:0-99731 GCA_023667845.1 Dehalobacter sp.
GGGTACCACCCGTTCCCATCCCGAACACGGAAGTTAAGACCTCCTGGGCTGAAAATACTCTTTGGGGAAGATAAGACGTTGCCAGGTAAACGAGAGACTACATCGAATGATGTAGTCTCTTAACATTAATGGAGTACGCGTGTTCCAGTAGGAAGGTTGTAAGCGTCAAACAATAAAGTGTATAGAAAAAAAGCAAAACCCAGTGTAAACTGAGGTTTTGCTCTATTTACAGATTTCCTGAACTTCCGGACTCCACGGCAGATAATCCTCAAGGATTTCAGGATACTGACCGAACTGTTCACCCGGTAGCCGGTTAAGAATATAGTAAAGATATTTGTAAGGACTTAGGCCATTGGCTTCAGCGCTTTCAATCATACTGTAAACGGCTGCGCTTGCCGCGGCTCCTCTGGGACTTCCGCTGAACAGCCAGTTTTTGCGTCCAATAGTGAAGGGCCGAATACAGTTTTCTGCCAGGTTATTGGAAATACAGCAGTTACCGTCTTCCAGATAATTCATCAGTTCTTGCTTTTGGTTTAAAGCATAATTTAAGGCCTTACTCAGTTTGGATTTGGGAAGAACTTTGTTTTCGACAGAATCAATCCATGCCCAAAAAGCATCCAATACTGGTTTTTCCTGTTTCAGACGTTCGAATTTGCGTTTTTCACTTGTCAGATTTTCAAGAGTACTTTCAATTTCAAAAAGTTTGTTGCAATAAGTAATCCCCTGACCAGATAGCGTATCATCGGGACCACGGATGTCTTTAGGCAAAGCATCGACAAAATTTCTGCGAAGATGTGACCAGCAAAGACAGCGTATGATGTTCTCGACCTTTTTGTAACCGGCGTAAGCATCCGAGTGAAGGTATCCCTTAAATCCCTCCAGAAATTTTTGTGGGTAAATTCCATTTCTTCCGGGCTCATACTCAAAGATCCGGATAGGATGCTCAGTATGCTTTCCGGTAGTGTATACCCACATGTAAGAATCACTTGTATTCTTGCGACCTTCCTCATTCATCACCTGAACAGGAGTCTCATCAGCATGAATATATTTTTCTTTAAGGAGCTCTTGATGCATAACTTTTAGGATGGGGGTCAGCCAATCGCGGGACGCAGCTATGATCCAGTTAGCCATGGTAGCGCGGCTTAAAGACAAACCGAGCGTCTTCCACTCTTTTTCCTGACGGTAAAGGGGAAGCGCGTTTACAAACTTCTGGTGCATGACCCAAGCCACTGTGGAAGGAGTCGCTAAGGAGTGCTGAATAACCGAATCAGGTATCGGGGATTTCTCCATGTAAGGCAGACCATTTTTGCGGCAGCTGCGGCATTCGAAGGTCTCACGGTAAAGGTCAATTACCCTAAGCTTAGCCGGAATATATTCAACTTCTGTACGCACAAATTTTTCACCGACGGATTTAAGCGGGGTATTGCACGTTTCGCAAAAACGTTCATCTTCAACAAGGGTACAGAGCTTTTTTTCATGCGGCAGATTTTCTAAAAGTTCTTCCCGCCGGCCATTTACTTTCTTTCTCCGGTAACCCTCGACCTTTTTCAAGTCAGGTTCCTTGGACTTCGGATCGGTCTCGGTTTCCGCTTCATTAAAAAGAGACATCTGTCCTAAGGATAGAACGGATGTCTTCTCTGTGCTTCGGCCATAGAGTTTACGCGTTAGATGGTGTACGGTTTCCAGAAGGAGTCTATTTTCCTTCTCCAGTTCGGATATGCGATTTTCCAGCGTTTTGATCTGTTCAGCCGTACTCATCAAATTACGATATCCTTTGCGTTTTTCGCTGCTTATATTTTACCATAAAAATACCAAACAATCCAGCATTTATGCGGACTTTCGGCACTTTTCCCAAAGTTTTTACAGGGAAAAACACTTCTCTTTACCCAGTTTTTTTACGGCTTTTGGTTGATCAATGGACAGTCCTTCCATAAGCCAGCGAAACTCCTGGGAAGTGACGTTGCGGACTGCTTCGGAATTCTTCGGCCACCTGAATTTACCGGCTTCCAGCCGCTTATATAATAATACGAAGCCATCGCCTTCCCAGTAGAGTGCTTTCAGTCGATCATGCCGGTGGCCGCAGAAGAGAAACAGACTGTTCTGGAATGGGTTTAGCTGAAAGTTCTGCTGGACTAAAGCGGCCAGCCCGTTAATGGATTTGCGCATGTCGGTATACCCGCAGGCGATATAGATTTTCTCTGCTTTGGAGATATCACCGAACATTTTGGAGCGCCCTCAAGGTATTTTCTATTAAGGCAGGTGCTGCGCTGTTGTGGATTTCCAAGCTTACGGCACCCAAGCTCACAACAATATCTGCTGATGAGTCCTGACGTTTATGGTCAGCGTCGGCTACAGGAAACGCAATATTTACCGGCACGATTGGATTCTTTTCGGCATTCAGCGCGGGAAGGGCTTCGCAGGCTGCTTCACGGACACGTTTCAGCCAGTAGAAGTAAGTCGTCTCGCTTAAACCGTGCTCCGCACACCAGTCGGCAATTTTCTGCCCGCTGCTGCGGCATTCACGGATGCGCTGGGCCCACTGATTCAATCGATATTGTCGAGTGGCTTCTCTGCTATCCATCACTAACTCCTCCTTTTGGAGTTTTTAAAGTAAACTTGAAAAACTCCAATAACTCTAGTTTAGAGGATATTATCTCACTGCTTTAGTGATGTTTCCATACACCGACTTATTAGACGGTTACGGTTGAGTATCCTCCTGGGCTGAAAATACTGTAAGGGAAGATAAGACGTTGCCAGGTAATTAGAGACTACATCCAGTGATGTAGTCTCTTTACATTAATGGAGTGAGGGTGTTCGCCTAGAAAGTTTGAGGAACCTCCTGGAGCGACGATACGGAAAATAGGTCTAGGCAGATACAAATCTGACCGATTGGCGGACAATAGGGGTATTATTAATTAAGAACGGATAGTGACTGAGGTGCCAGTGGGGATAATTCTAGCGAGCTCTAAGACATCTTTATTAAGCATGCGGATACAGCCTTTAGAAACTTGTCGGCCAATTGACTGAGGATTATTTGTACCATGGATTCCATATCCAGGGATGCTGAGTCCAAGCCACATCACACCAAATACGCCTCCGGGATTTGGTACTTTACTAATGATTTCATAAGATCCGATTGGAGTAGGTGTCGCTGTTTTCCCGATACCAACCGGATAGGTCCTGATGATTTGACTGTTTTCGGACACATAAAGCTGACGTTTATTTAAAGAAAGCACAATCGAATACATGTTAATCACCCCTGTTTATACTATTTGCCAGGTCTTTGTTTGGTTAAAAATTTAATAAAATATATGGACTAATTTCAAAAAAAGTAGTATGGAATATAATGGGAATATAAAATCTAAATCTACTTTGTTTAAAAAATTTATACGAGGAGGTAACAAAAAATGCACCTTTTTGGAAAAGGCTTTTATTCGTATGCATGTACGTGTTATTATCCAGTAATTTGCTTTCCGACTATGCCCTGCTGTAATGTTCCTTATCAGCAAAAGACAGTACAATACCAACAAACAGAGCAATATCAACAGACGCGATTTACTGGTGGCAAAGGTTAATTAAGAAATGAGGACAGAGCATCAATGGGTGCTCTGTTTCTTATGTATAGAGGGGGTTTATCTGCACAATTGGATGGAGAAAAATGAAGATTATCTATCCACTTGACAAATCATCCCGGATACATTACTATATTGAAAATAACCTATATGCTCAAACACGATGAGAGGAAAGTCTGATTTAAATGTTGTTCAGAGAGCTGATGGCCGGTGCAAGTCAGCCAACATGTAATGAGATTCCATCCTGGAGTGGCCGATGATGAATTGTGCGGGTTCCGCCCGATATCGCGGACATAAGTTGGCCGATTTGGCAACATGGGTGGCAACGCGGGAATACCTCTCGTCCCTGATTTTGGGATTAGAGGTTTTATTTATGTATTTCTGCAGATGAAAGACGTTGTCACTTTATGAAGAAATGGCTAAAACTTGGGTGGCACCGCGGAATATCCGCCCCAACACTGGGGTGGATTTTGCTTTTTTTCATAGCGCTATACAAAAGTGAAAGAATACTAATATGATAATGGAGGAGGAATTTACAATGACAAGAGTATTTAATTTTTCTGCAGGACCGGCAGTATTGCCTGAAGAAGTTCTCAAAGAAGCTGCTGAGGAAATGCTGGATTATGATGTCACGGGGATGTCCGTGATGGAAATGAGCCATCGCTCCAAAGCTTTTGAAAAAATTATTGGTGATGCGGAGCAGGATCTTAGAGATTTGCTAAATATCCCAGATAATTATAAGGTACTATTCCTGCAAGGCGGTGCATCACAACAGTTTGCCATGGTCCCAATGAATTTAATGAAGAACAGGGTTGCCGATTACCTTAACACCGGACAGTGGGCTAAAAAAGCAATTCAGGAAGGAAAGATCTACGGTAAAATTAATGTCCTTGCTTCCTCAGAAGACAAAACATATACGTATATTCCTGATCTGAAAGATCTGAAGATCTCCGAGGACGCCGACTATGTATACATTTGCCATAATAACACCATCTACGGAACAAGGTTTGCAGAACTGCCCAAAACCGGTGACAAAATTTTGGTTGCGGACATGTCTTCGGATTTTTTGTCTGAACCTGTAGATGTAAGCAAATATGGTTTGATCTTTGCCGGGGCTCAAAAAAATGTCGGCCCGGCCGGTGTTGTCGTCGTCATTATCCGGGAAGACTTGATTACTGATGATGTGCTGCCGGGAACGCCTACCATGTTGAAATACAAAACACAGGCAGACAACAAGTCGCTCTATAACACACCGCCGGCCTATGGCATTTATATTTGCAGCAAAGTATTTAAATGGCTGAAAAAACTTGGCGGACTCGAAGTCATGAAAAGAATCAATGAGGAAAAAGCCGCAATCTTATATGACTATCTTGATTCCAGCAGAATGTTTAAAGGAACAGTGGTTAAGAAAGACCGTTCACTGATGAATGTGCCGTTTGTAACCGGATCAGAAGAACTGGACAAGAAATTTACCAAAGAAGCCAAAGAGGCCGGCTTGGTGAATTTAGAAGGTCATCGCTCAGTCGGAGGAATGAGAGCGAGCATTTACAATGCGATGCCCATGGAAGGCGTGAAGGCGTTAGTCGCATTCATGAAGAAATTTGAAGAAGAAAACATCTGAGAAAGAAAATCATCTTTATACAATCAGGAGTAAAGGAGTGTCTGTATGTTTAAAATCAATTGTTTAAATCCGATTGCTAGGATTGGGCTGGACAATTTCTCGGACGAATATGCTATTACGGATAACTATGAAGAGGCGGATGCCATTCTGGTCAGAAGTGCCAGTGTTCATGAACTGAACCTGCCGGATTCTCTGCAGGCAATTGCCCGGGCCGGAGCAGGAGTGAACAATATACCGCTTGATAAATGCGCTGAAAAAGGGATTGTTGTTTTTAATACACCGGGGGCTAATGCCAATGGTGTTAAGGAATTGGTACTTGCCGGACTGTTTCTGGCATCCCGTGACATTATCGACGGCGTAAACTGGGTAAATACTGTTAAAGATGATCCGGTTATTGCTAAACTTGTTGAGAAAAATAAGGCCAAGTATGCAGGTATTGAAATCAGCGGCAAGAAACTTGGTGTAATCGGGCTTGGAGCGATTGGGGTTCTCGTAGCGAATGCGGCGATGAAACTTGGCATGGAAGTATATGGGTATGATCCGTTCATTTCTGTCCGCTCAGCCTGGCATTTGTCTAAATATATCAAGCCCAGCAAATCCTTGGCGGAGATTTATAAAGAATGTGATTTCATCAGCATCCATGTACCTTTGTCCGATGCAACTCAAGGGATGCTGAATGAAGAAGCCTTCAAGATGATGAAGAACGGCGTCCGCATTCTAAATTTCTCGCGCGATTCTTTAGTCAATGAAGAAGATATGATTGCAGCACTAAAAGTTGGCAAGGTATTCAAATATGTTACCGACTTTCCTACTCCTAAAATGGCGCCCCTAAATGAAGTCATTGCTATTCCGCACCTGGGAGCTTCCACCTGTGAATCAGAGGATAATTGTGCGGTGATGGCTGTCAGCCAGCTCATGGATTATCTTGAAAACGGCACGATCAGAAACTCCGTGAACTATCCCGACTGTGACAACGGTTATCCGGATAATGCCGGCCGTCTCGCGATTCATCACAAAAATATCCCGAATATGATTGGTCAGTTCACTTCGGCCCTGGCTCAGGAGAATATTAATATCTCTGATATGATTAATAAAAGCAAAGGCCAGTATGCCTATACCTTGGTTGATATTGAGGCACCATCCACACCGGAAATAAAGCAGAAAATTGAAGCGATTGAAGGAGTCTACAGAGTCAAAATCGTAAAATAATGAAAGTTGATATTGTTGATATTGTTGGTATTGGGAGGGTTGGATTTGGCTACGATCAGACCGTTTAAAGCGCTGCGGCCGAGGGAAGAACTTGCTGCGAAAGTCGCGGCACTTCCTTATGATGTCTATAACCGCGAAGAAGCATTAGCTGAAGTAAGAAAAGAACCGTTGTCGTTTTTGCAGATTGACCGGGCAGAGACCCAGTTCGCTCCTGAGGTCAGTCCTTATGATACCCGGGTCTATGAGAGAGCGAGAGACAGTCTGCAGGAAATGATCCAAAACGGCGTTTTTGTCAGGGAGGATAGACCCTGCTATTATGTGTATGAACTGGTGATGGATGGCCGTTCCCAGACGGGCCTGGTCGGTTGTGCCGCGATTGATGATTACCTGAACAATGTTATCAAAAAACATGAAAAAACCAGAGAAGATAAGGAAATTGACAGAATCAATCATGTCGACATTTGCAAGGCCCAGACCGGCCCGATCTTTTTGGCTTATCGGTCTCAACAGGGAATTAATGAGGTTGTCAGCCGAATTAAACAAGAAAGCCCCCTCTATGATTTCACTGCTCCGGACGGAATCAGACATACCGTTTGGAAAATAGACGGGGATCATGATTTGGCTGCGATCTATTCCGGATTTCAAAATACCCGGAGCATCTATATTGCGGATGGACACCACAGAGCGGCTTCGGCGGTAAAAGTAGGCTTGCGCAGAAGAGACGCCCATCCCGGTTTTAACGGAGAGGAAGAATTCAACTATTTTCTTTCTGTCCTTTTCCCGCACGATCAACTGATGATCCTGGATTACAATAGAGTGGTCAAAGATCTTAATGGTTATCAGAAAGATGCCCTGCTGAATGAAATAGAAAAAGCATTTATTGTAACCAAAATGGGGGCTGAACCCTATAAACCTCAGAAAAAAGCGGTCTTTGGCATGTATTTGGAAGAATCATGGTATAAACTGGAGGCTAGGGATGAGATTCTTTGCGATGATCCTGTGGAAGGCTTGGATGTTTCACTGCTGCAAAATTATCTCTTAACACCGATCCTGGATATCAAAGATGTCAGAACGGATAAACGAATCGATTTTGTCGGTGGTATACGTGGCCTGAAGGAACTGGAAAAGCGGGTGGCCAGTGATATGAAACTTGCTTTTTCGATGTATCCGACATCGATTGATGAACTTTTTGCCGTATCTGATGCAGATAAGCTTATGCCACCCAAATCTACCTGGTTTGAACCCAAACTGAGAAGCGGACTGCTTATTCACGAACTGGAATAGGGCTGACTTGCAACCCGGTATAGTACTATACCGGGTTAACATCTGGTTTGCCGTGAAAAATATTTTTGAGCCATACACATAGGATGATAGTGTTTGTTTCATGATAAAGTCAGATGATATTTTAATAGTTAATGAGGCACTGGAAAATATTATTTATATGTTGACGAATTATCCCAAGAAAATCCGTCTAAATAATAGGGCGGTTGTTTATTCTATGAGTGAAAGCATGAGTGATCGGAGGTAACTATGTCAATCAATGTTACGGATGAATTTCTTAAGCTTGTTTCCATTGACAGTCCGTCCAAAAAAGAAGGGAAACTCGCAGGCTATCTGAAACGAAGGCTGAAGGAGCTCGGTGCTGATGTCTATGAGGACCATTCCGCCGTCAGGACCGGTAGTGATACAGGCAACCTGATTGCAGTACTGCCGGGCAACTGTGAGGGTGCACCGGTGATCATGCTTGCAGCTCATATGGATACGGTAGCATCGATCGAAGGAATGACACCCCGGATTGAGGAAGGGGTCATTCGCAGCGATGGACAGACCATCCTAGGGGCGGATGATAAAGCTGGAATAGCCGTGATACTCGCAGTACTGAGCAGGCTTCAAGAAGACAAGCATATCCTGCATAGCCCGGTTGAAGTTGTTCTGACCGTGCAGGAAGAAATTGGTCTCTATGGCATAAAAAATCTTGATTATGCCCTTAAAGCTGACTTCGGCTATGTTTTAGATGGTGACGGCCCTGTGGGTACCGTAGTTCACGCAGCACCTTCTCATATCACGCTTGATCTGGTTGTTCAGGGTAAAGCTGCACATGCGGGCTTGGCACCGGAAACGGGCGTGAATGCAATTGTTGTTGTGTCCAAAGCCATTGCGGACTTGAAATCAGGAAGGATAGACCAGGAAACAACGAGTAATTTCGGGATCATTACCGGCGGAACAGCGCGTAATGTGGTTGCTGAAAAGGTACAAATTACGGCAGAGGTACGAAGTCACCATCAAGCCAAACTTGAAATTGAAGCTGATAAAATTCTTGAGAAATTTGAAACTGTTGCAGCTAAGAACCAGGCAAATTTCAGCTATACAAAGGAACTTGCCTATGAAGCGTTCTGCATAGATCCGGCACATCCTGCTGTTCAGAATTTACTGAAGGCAGGGAAGAAGCTCGGCATTCACACGGAGTTAACTTCAACTGGCGGAGGACTTGATGCCAATATCTTAAATTCCCGCGGCATACCATGTCTGGCACTGGGCCTCGGTAATCATAAACCGCATACCCGCGAAGAATATGTCGAAATTGACCAGATGGAAAAATCCGTCGAATTCGTACTTGAGGCTTTGTCTTTTTCATAGGATATACTGAGGTGACGACAAATGTGGGAGCGTATTCGTCGTGAACTTTTAGTAGAATACTATTGGTGGAAAAGGCAGAAATTAAATAAAAGACATTCGGATAGTCCAATCGGTCTTCTGGGAATACTGTTAATAACCGTCGGAATTATCCTGATGGTGATCATAGGGCAGGGTATTGGAGCGCTGTTCCGTAATATGATACCTTTCGTAAGCGGGACACAGGTTGCCGGTACCTACTGGTCTTCCGTCTTTTTGGCGTTAAAGATCAGCCTGCTGTTAATCGTGATGATGATTGGTTTTGCCTCCATCATCATCTATAAATTATTCAGACGTAAAAAATAAATGGTTCTATCGATGACTGACTTTCAAAAAAATGTTTAAATATAAACATTTGTGTATCTTCGCTGCCTTAAAAGAATAATAAAATATATTCTTAAGATATTGTACAAGTCTTATTGCAGGCAGCAGTAATATCTGCTAAAATTGATAAATTGAGGGGGGTAAGATTTTTGGATAGCTTTTCCAGTATCATGCAAGAAATTTTTAACATTATTATGATTTCTCTACAAGTCATCATTATTTTTGTGACTTTGTATTATTTTATTTTATCAATTCTAGGGATGCACCGGAAATCTGAAAATGACGAATTCGAGCCCAAGAATAGATTTGCGATTGTCGTTGCAGCTCATAATGAGGAAAGGGTAATCGCGCCGCTGATTAACAACCTTAAAAATCTGGATTATCCGAGAGAACTTTTTGATGTCTTTGTTGTTGCCGATAATTGCACGGATAACACTGCTTACCTGGCAAAAAAGGCTGGAGCCAATGTGTACAAGCGTTTTGATGAGATAAAACGCGGGAAAGGCTATGCCTTGGAATACTTATTTGCGAAGATTTTTGCTTTAGACCATACGTATGATGCTTTTGTTTTGTTTGATGCCGATAATCTCGTCAAGGATAATTTCCTCAGAGAGATGAATAAAAAGCTCTGTCAGGGAGATCAAATCATTCAAGGCTATGTGGATTCCAAGAACCCTTATGATACCTGGGTCACCACTTCGTTTTCAATTGCATTTTGGATGATGAACAGGCTGGTACAGCTGGCCAGGTTTAATTTCGGAGTTTCCAATACCCTGGCTGGTACGGGGATGTGTATTTCCTACGATGTACTTAAGAAATTTGGCTGGGGAGCTCACTCTTTGGTTGAAGATCTCGAGTTTACGATGAAAGCCTTGGTATATGGGATAAAAACCAGCTGGGCGCATGACGCGGTCGTTTATGACGAGAAGCCGCTTAGTTTTGTACAGTCCTGTCATCAGAGGAAACGCTGGGCTCAGGGGCAGGTTGACGTTGCCTGCAGATATTTGCCTATTCTTCTTGTAAAAGGATTCCGCGAGAAAAAGTGGCTGTATTTTGATGCAGCGATGCATCTCTTTCAGCCGTTCTTCTTGATTATTTCGGCTTCGTTTATTGTGATGCAGGTGTTATTCTTTCTGCGCCCTTATTATGTCAACTTGTTTATTGACTATATTCCTGCAGGTGTCTGGCAGGTTCTTTCCGGAAGTGTTATTGTTTTTGCCATATTGTCCCTGTACTTGGACAAAAAGCCTACCAAGGCCTATTTTGGCTTGATTCTGTATCCGATCTTTATGTACAGCTGGATACCGATCATTATTGCCGGGTTCATTCACCGCAACAAGAAAGAGTGGTCGCATACAATGCATACCCGCTCAATCAATTATGAGGAAATTCGTGCGGAAGAAAAAGTATCGACCAGCTGACAGTCTCAAGGTAAACGAAGACCCGGTTTTACCCGGGTCTTTTCGCTTGCTGTGAAATAACAATCCATCAGAAGATGTCTTGTTTTTACGCAAAAAATCCTTTGACACACCATCGATATTTGTGTATACTATAATTCGTCACAGCAAGCCTGGGTGATTAGCTCAGCTGGGAGAGCGCCTGCCTTACAAGCAGGATGTCGGCAGTTCGATCCTGTCATCGCCCACCAAACTCGAAGTTCGAAGTTTGACGCGCGAAGTTCGAAAAAGCATATTAAGATATTGCTTGAAGAGCGGAAGGTACGAACTGAACATCGGGAAACTTACTGTAGAGGAATACGAAGGTTCGAATATCGAACGTCGTGCCTGAATACCGAATTGGCCCCGTAGCTTAGTGGTTTAAAGCGCCTGCCTGTCACGCAGGAGATCGTCGGTTCAAATCCGATCGGGGTCGCCATACGCGATATTCGAAGTTCGTGGTTCGAAGTTCGAAAGGTGGAAGTTAAATTCCATAGCGAATAGTCACCACGGTACTTGGAATTATAGATCAACTATTGCGGATTAGATACCGCAGAGGCATACACAAGTTCGAACATCGAACATCGTGCCTCGAACATCGATTATGCCTCGGTAGCTCAGTCGGTAGAGCAGAGGACTGAAAATCCTCGTGTCGGCGGTTCGATTCCGTCCTGAGGCACCATGATCATGCGGGTGTAACTCAGTGGTAGAGTGTCACCTTGCCAAGGTGAAAGTCGCGAGTTCGAATCTCGTCACCCGCTCCAAAAACTTATGGCGGCATAGCCAAGTGGTAAGGCAGAGGTCTGCAAAACCTTTATCCCCCAGTTCAAATCTGGGTGCCGCCTCCAAACGCCGAAGTGGCGGAACTGGCAGACGCACGGGACTTAAAATCCCGCGAGGTTTACCCCTCGTACCGGTTCGATTCCGGTCTTCGGCACCAATTTTGGGTTTGTAGCTCAGCTGGTTAGAGTACTGCGTTGACATCGCAGGGGTCGGAGGTTCGAGTCCTCTCAAACCCACCATTTTACTAAATGGTGAAAACAAAATGAAACGCTAGAAGCGTTGATACAAAAGGATTTGCTGTTTTCGAAAAGATATGGGGGTTGGACAACTTGTCCATAATTAAGGATAAATACTCGTAAATATCTCTAAGAATCCGTAAGTATTGGGTCAAAATTCGGTCAACAAAATAATGAATTAGAACAATAGAAAAGACCTGTAAAAAAAGGTCTTTTTTTATAATAAAAATGACTAGAAATTGAATAAAGCCAAGTGAAATAGAATAGCAATTAGTAATAATAAATCTCGCTTTTAAAGCGTCTTTAAGCCGTTAAACCGTTCGAATTTAGGTTTGGGTAGTGGCACACCTATCCAGCTAATTTTAACTGATTCTAGGCTCATTTAAACGGATAACATTTTAAAGCATAGACCTTCAAATACTTGCGTACCAACGGTTTGATGATATTTTGTGTTAATAGTTATATCGCAGTAAATACCGCAAATTACTATAAGTATCTGTAAGTTCCTAGTCAAAAACCTAGTCAGGAGCCTAGGCAAAAATAATGAATTTGAACAAACTAAGAGACCTGTTTCGAGGTCTCTTTTGCTATATAATTTTGAAATTATCCGCCAATTTAGGCGGTTATATTATTTCTCCATATAATTCTTCAATCTAAACATTCAAACAGCTTAAAGGTTATTTAAAACACTGTATGTCCATGTTAAGTATGCTATCTTCGCTAAAGAGGTATCGGCAATACTAATCCTATTAAATTTGCTAGGTGTATTAGTGAGTTGGAAAAGATTTATGGGATTAAAGTTGCTAATCCTCAATTAGTGCTAAATGTGAATCTATGATAAATAAATTTCAAGTGTATGGAATGATACAATTTTTAAGAACGATTATTTCTGGCCAACAATAAACATATCAACTCTTGATAGTGTGCTGGGAGACATAGGACTCCAATTAATTCAATGATTAATTTACTTTGTTATACTTATTTGGTATTCACTTAGTTTCCGGTAAAGAGTAGTTCTGGATATTCCTAGGATTTCAGAAACTTTTTTTGTATCATTATTTAAGCATCGCATTGTGGTTTCAATAGCTTGTTTTTCTATTTGGCTAATCGATAATAGTTGATTAGATTTCTGATATATATCACTATTTGGATTAACTAAGGTATTTGCGAAAAATGGAATTTTCTTTTGGTTGGCTTCTTGGCTTAAATATGAATCGGGTCTGTGCCGTATTCTTTCAGGAAAATCCGATAACTGTATGCAGTCTTTTTGCGATGCACTGATTGCATAAAACAGGCAATTTTCCAATTCTCTGATATTGCCGGGCCATGAATAATTACGTAATAACTCCCATGCCTCCTCTGTAATCTTAGGTATAATACTATTTTCTTTATTAGAAAAAATATTTAAAAAATATCTTGTCAGTATTTCAATATCTCCATCTCGTTCTCTTAAAGGAGGTAAAGATATCGGCAATACACACAATCTAAAATAAAGATCTTCACGAAATTTTTTTTCTTTTACCAGTTTTTCCAGGTCTTGATTGGTCGCAGCAATAACTCTGAAATCTACTGGTATATTGCGATTTCCTCCTATACGCATAACCTTTTTATCCTCCAGTACTCTTAGGAGTGTCGGTTGGAAATCAAGAGGCATATCGCCAATTTCGTCTAAAAATAATGTTCCGCCATTAGCTAATTCAATCTTTCCTTTTTGACCATCTTTAAGTGCACCGGTAAAAGAGCCTTTTTCATAGCCGAAAAGCTCACTTTCTATAAGGTTTCTTGGGAGTGAAGCACAATTTAAAGCTATAAAAGGATCGGTGGGGCGGGATTCGTTATGTATTGCCTGAGCGAATAATTCTTTACCTGTTCCGCTTTCCCCTAGAATCAGAATGTTAGCAGGAGTTTTTGCGAAGACCTGAGCTTGGCTAATAATTTGTTTTAATTTTGTACTGGTACTAATAATGTTTTGAAAAGTAAATTTTGCATCAGACTGAGAGTGTGACTTAATTACCGCTTTATTATTTGGAAGCGGATCTAGGATAACAGTAATCCCTTCAAGGCACCCATTCTCGGGATTAATGATTGGATTCATTGAGCACGTATACTTATTTTTTGTTTCGATATGGATACTTGTCACAAAATTGGCTGCTTTTTGAGGATACTTTATTACACTTTGGATAATTGATTGATTGTCAATAATTGTATTAAGATTGCGGCCAATAATAAGATCCACATTATCATCATTTAAGTTAATCATTCGTCTTGCTGAATCATTTGCTAGAATAATAGTTCCTTGATCGTCTGTCAATAAACATCCCTCAGAAACAAAACTAAGAGTAGTATGTAAGAAACGGTTCTTTAAAGCGAGTCTACGATTGATGCGTGACAACTCTAACTGGCCTTGTATAGCGCGTGCCGTTAAGCAGGAGATGTTAAAAAATGTAGGGGCTAAAATTTTATCGTGACTGCTCTTAACAACAGTCGTTATTCCAAATAATCCGACTAAATATCCATCGTAAAATATTGGTGCTGCTGCTGAAGCAATAAGATTCTTTAAACCATAGAAATAGTGTTCGGGGCCATTGATTTGCACGGGAGCTTGAAGGGCAAGACAAGTCCCTACAGCGTGAGTACCAATCACATTTTCGGAAAAACAGAACCCAGGCCCGATGTTAATTTTATTGGTCTCAAGTTCAAGTTGGGCATCTTTGTGTGTATATAGTAAAATGCAGTTTTCATCGGCCAAGCTGGTAATACAAGAAGGGGTGATCGAATGTAACATTTTTTCTGTTTCATGGATAATTGGAAGTGCTGTGTCGAGAAGCAGTTTTTTGGTCTTTTTTATCATTTCGAATTTTGCACTATCAAGCAGATTGGCAGAATGAAACGTATATGGGTTAACATTCATATCCCTTGATCGTAGCCATGATTCGGCAATTTCTTTTCTTATAACAGACATCTGCCTTGGATCTGCATTTTGCTCAATGCATCTTTTCCAACAATCCAATATGTCTTGCCAATTATGATCCTGATCATATAGATTTTTAGTGTTTTTTATGGTTTTCTTGCCGTTCGACATATTCATTGGGCAATCAACTCCTTAGTCTACTTAAGAAAAAGTCAACCAGGTATGACGATAATCCTTTATAGTTCAGTTATTCTGATTAAGTATAAAGCTATACCTGCTTAAAGCAGGCAACTATAAGTTCACTTTGTAAAAACAATTATTTTAATGAAATCGTAAAGGCCTTAGTGATTTATCTATTACACATTGATAATGTGGATAAAGACACAAAGGTTTCTCAGAGATAACTGAAACCAACTCAATTATTAGCTCTATTCAAGATATTGCAACACAATCTAATTTGCTTGCTTAAATCGTAGCAATAGAGGCAGCCCTTGCAGGTGATAAGGGAAGAGGATTTTCCGTTAAGAACCTACGGCCACACAGGTTACTTTCAAGCATTGCCTTATCTTGCAGGAAGAAAAGAGGCAGACATAGTCTAACCAGAATACTGCAATGCAATGGGTTTAAGTAATTCTATAATATGACTCCTTAAAGTTAGGAAAATACATCAAAGGACGGAATACTTTTAACAGCTATGCTATATTTTTGTCTGATAGTCTTTTAGTTTTTGAATATCTCTTATATAGTAGTACCCATTAGTAAAATCAATTAGCTTCATTTTTTTTAATTTTTGAATAACTCTTACGGTCGTGACTCGATTAATACCAAGCAGGTTGCTCACAAACTGTTGAGTAATATTAATATTCAATTTAATCTTTGCCTCTTCTTTTAAACCGTAATTTTCGGCCATTACTATAAGAAGATTGCAGATTCTCCATTCCGTATTATAAAAGAGTAGTTCATCTACCAGGTTCATCATGGAAACCATTTTTTTAGTCAGCGACCGTAGAATAGACAATGTTACATCCAAATCTGTTGCTAATAAATTCATGAGGTCACTATGCTTTATAGAGATTAAAGAAGAGTCCTTTGTTGTCTTAAAGTAATAAGTGAGAGGTATTTGAAAAAGGAAACAAGTTTCCCATAATATACTGCCTTCATCAAAAATTCCCACTATTCGTTCATTCCCTTTCGGGGAGTATTCGTAAGCGAATACGCTACCCTTATTGACATAACATAATTCATTTGGAAGGTCACCGGGAGAGGCTATCATTGTATTCTTAGCAATAAGTGATTCTCTCCCTTTGTTAATTAATGCTTTGGAGATATTATCACGTTTGCAAATAATTGAAAACTCTTCTCTGTTTAATCGCTCCATAAATGACCAACCTCCACCATAGTAGAAATAGAGTCAATGTTTATTATTATCTAATATCCCATTATCTAATATTCATTATACACTTTCAATCCAGAAACAGATGTAGCTTAAGCTACCTTAGTAGTGAAAACACCTATCCTATTACTTTGAACTATGCTAATTTTTAGACAAAGTTTAAAAGGAGGATATGCATGTATGGACTTAAGTAATGAGAACACAAAGAACCTGGAAGAAAAAAAGAGTATCCCGAAGAAACTAAGCAGGAGGTTTTTTTTGAAAACCTCACTGGGAATGGGGGTTGGGGTAGCGGGTGCAGCCTTACTGGGGAATCAGTTGACGGGGGTTCCGGGAGTGGACAGGATAGCTGAAGCGGCGGATATTGTACAGCATAATGATATGCCCGTTGAAATTTCAGCCGATTACAAGCGGTATGATCAGTGTAAAAATGTTATTATGCGCTCTTATGCGGGAGATCCGGTAACAGCCCCCTTGTTCGCCCGTTATTTCGGTCAACATACCGGGGAATTTCCTTCAAAAGAAGGACCGGGCAGGGGCAGGCTTGAGGACGCCTTGATGGCGGGCGCGGGATCTATTGAGGGTGATATTAATGGTTATCATTCTCCAGGGTTTGCTTCACAAGGACTATTATATAAATGGGACTATCCAGTAAATCCCGATGTATATAAATTTGACAGCCCTGAGCTTGCGAGCAAGGCTGTTAAAAAAGCGGCAGAATTTTGCGGAGCAAGCTTGGTCGGGATAGCCCCATATGACGAACGTTGGGTCTTTGAAACTGTTTTCGATATGAAAACAATGAAAGGTGTTCCGAACGTATTGCCTTTTAAGCCTACGAATGTGGTCGTTATGGCTCTGGAAATGAGCTATGAAGGATTTCAAGGGGCTCCGGATTTTCTCGAAATGGCGTCAACAGCCAATATTTATTCCAATATGAGTGTTACGGCGCATAAAGTAAGTGCTTTCATTCGGCGGTTAGGTTATCACGCCATTGCTTGCGGCAATGATACGGCTTTGAGCGTTCCGCTGGCTGTCCAAGCCGGTTTGGGAGAATTGAGCAGAATTGGTATTCTTCTTACTCCTGAATTCGGGCCAAGAGTTAGGATATGCAAAGTGTTTACAGATTTGCCGTTAGCTATTGACAAGCCGATTACTTTTGGAGCAATGGAATTTTGCAAAAACTGCAGAAAATGCGCGGATGCCTGTCCTTCAGGTGCGATATCCAAAGAGAAAGAACCCAGCTTTGATGTTTCAACCGTTTCGACAAATGGTGGTGTGAAGAAATGGGCTATGGACTGCGAGAAATGTTTATCCCAGTGGGCAGAAGTCGGTACTGACTGCGGTATTTGTATTAAAGTTTGTCCTTACAATAAAAGTGATGAATGGCATCATGATCTTGTCAGATTGGGGACAAGGACCCCTGCAAGGCCAGTCCTAAGATTCTTTGATGATTTGTTCGGTTATGGCAAGATTAGCGTTGAAGATGCAACAAAGGATTTCTGGAATAAATAGTAAGGTTGAATAAGGAGTGATATTAGTATGATTATTTTTTGGTTGATTCTGGGTGCACTTGTGGCATCGGCCTTTTGGTTTGTTTATTTAAAGTTCCAGGTAGCGGGAAAAATGTCCAAAACGAAGTGGGTATTGGCTCTAATATCTGTTTTATGGGGAGCTTTCACCATAGCATGGATTGTCAGCAGTTTGGCAGAGGCAGAAATTCAAGCTGCCGGTATGGGATTACTGATATTTGGAGGAATTTTCCTCTGTCTTATTCTTCTTACGGTTAAATGGAATGATTTAATATCCAAATTAACTTTTAAAAATAATGCGAAAGATAGTGCAATTTCATAAGTAGAAATAAGGTATAAGCAATAATGAAAGCATTTAGGAAATTTGTCACTTTAGCAGCAATACTTGTATTACTTGTAGCCTTGGGCTTCAGTTGGACTCAGACAGAAAAAGACTTGCAGCCATTTTTGATAAAAGCCCTTCCTGAAGCCCAAGTTTTTAAAAAAGTTAATTCTTCTCCGTCGATATATCAAGGAATAAAAAACCGTAACGGTAACGAAGAAAAAGTTGGCTACGTGGTAATAGACGAAGCTGTTGCTTACGGTGGACCCATTGTAATCGTAACCGGAATCGATCTGCAGGGAAAAATCGTCGGGGTAATTATTGCAGATCATAAGGATACGCCTTCCTACATTCAAAAGATCACAGAGAAGAAATATCTTGAACAGTTTATTGGTAAGATAATTGTCGCCCCTTTGTCTATTGATAAAGACATTGACCGTATTTCGGGTGCTACTTATTCCTCAAAGGGTATTGCCAAAGCTGTCTCCAAGGGAAGCCATGAAGTAGCCCGAAGGCAATTTGGACTGGTTGTTCAGGATGATGAGGAGGAACCGTTTAAATTTGGCGCAAAAGAAATAGCTGTTATTGTATTGGTCGCATTAATGTTGATTGGAGTTGCACTCAAACGGAGAAGACTACGCTGGGTTACACTTATCAGCAGTTTAGTCTTGATTGGCTTTTGGTACAATACACCTGTTTCTCTTGCGAATATTGCAGGACTTTTAATGGGCCATTTTCCACCCTTCCATGAAAATCTGGTTTGGTATGTATTCTTGATTGGAATTCCGTTGATCACTTTAACACTAGGAAAGAATGTATACTGTTTTTGGCTTTGTCCTTTTGGTGCCTTGCAGGAATTAACTGCAAAAATCGGCGGCGGCAAATTCAAATGCTGCAATAAGTCAATCGAAACAAAAATAGCCAAATTACGGTATGTACTGGTATACATGGCCCTTATAGGGGCTTTTTTAACCAAAACGCCTAGTTTTGCAGGGTATGAACCTTTTTCCACCTTATTTGGCAGGCAGGGGTTCGGTATTCAGTGGCTTATTTTACCGGTAGTTTTTTTTGCCTCTTTTTTTATACAAAGATTCTGGTGCAGGTTTTTTTGCCCAGGACTGTTAATCAACGAGATAATATTGCATCTCAGAAAATGGATAAAAAAGATGTCGGACAAAATTGTATTGTACCCTGCTAACCAAATAAAAATGCACATTAAACATCGAGGTTAAAATGAAAAGTAAAATATGCCTCAAAGATTTACTGTTTATCGTATTAATTTCTGCAGTTGTCATTATGATTCTAATCAGCCAAAAGAGTATCCCTTTATATTAAGATAATGAAAAAATAACGGGTAAATAAAATCAGAAAGGATTAGAAGTTATGCTTAAATCAAAAACATTGATTGATGTACACCATCATGCGTTTCTTCCCGAAATGGTTGCTGAAGCGAAGCGCAGCGGAATGCAAGTAGCGGAGTGGAATATTGATTACGATCGTGAGGTTATGGAGCGCCTGGGAGTTACGGGGGCCTTGCTATCGCTCCCGGCGCCTTCTCCAGCTAAAATTGTTCGCCAGATCAATATTTTCATGGGAGAAATATGCGCAAAGGATCCGAACCACTATGGTCTCCTGGCGAGCCTTCCCTGCCTGAGTGTCGATGACGCCTTAAATGAGATTGCTTATGCCTATGATGACCTTAATGCTGATGGCTTTATCCTCTTAAGCAATTACAACGGCGTTTATCTCGGTGATGAGCGTATGGAGGAAATTTTAGCGGAACTAAACAGGCGGGCGGCAGTCGTCTTTGTTCATCCCGGCAAGCCTGCCGGCGACAATCTGCCTTTATTTGGGCGGGATATTGCAGTTTACGAATTTCCGTTTGATACAACCCGATCAATAATGGATCTCGTTTACAAGGGAAAGATCGAAAAATACCCCAATATTCGCTGGATTATTGCCCATGCCGGAGGGACAATCCCATATCTTGCTCATCGTTTGAGTATTGCTAAAGAATGGAACGGTATCACCCAATCTCCCGCGGAGGTGCTGGCGCCTCTAAGCACGCTTTATTATGAGCTGGCGCTCTCAGCTTCTCCCTATTCAATCCCCGCCTTGAAAAAATTGGCTGGAGCATCCCATGTCCTTTTCGGGACGGATTTTCCTATGAGGCTTGAAAAAGGTATAGCCCAAAGCGTAACGGATATTGCTGATAACCTTGGCCTGGAAGAGGATGAACAACATATGATTGCAGCAGAAACCGCATTAAAGCTTTTTCCGCGTTTTGTAAAAAACTAAAGTGATTCATGGAAGTTGATCAATCGCTTGAACACATTTGGGATCAATATAACGAATATTACTGATCTACTATTTATAAGGAAGGAGAGGAAAATGAAGATTGCAATAGCTGCCGATGGTTGTGATATGGAGAGTAAGGTTACGGCTAAATTTGCTGATGCCTGCTGGTTATTAATTGTAGAAATGGATCGGCAGCGTATTTGCGAAAAAGTTCGCAGGGGAAGTCAAGATACGGAAAATGAAGAGTTCGCAAAAATAATTGTTCAGAGAAATTGCGAGTCGGTGATTTGCGGTGAAATTGAGCGGATACCGTTTGAGATACTCGCCGCGGCAGGAGTAACGCGATCATTGGGTGCCGGGCTTACGATACCGGATGCTATTGAACATGAGAATATGTTAGAACTTATTACCGATCATATTGGCGGTACCGGTCACGATTCCCATTCGCATCATGCGGAAACCTGTTCCTGCGGGCATGACGAATGACCCGCCAGTCCGAACATTTGCTGAAAAACATGTCAATTCGGAATTAAAAGATTGGAGTGAATCTAATGGCCTTAAGTAAAAAGTTTCTAAATATCAACGGAGTCGACCGGATGTTTATCTGTGATCCGGAAAAAGACACTTTAGCGACTGCCCTAAGGAGATTAGGGCTGACAGGTACAAAGGTCGGCTGCGGCGTGGGACAGTGCGGGTCTTGTTCAATCATCCTGGATGGGAAAGTTGTACGTTCCTGTGCCCGTAAGATAAAAAATATCCCGGAATACGCCAAAGTAGAAACGATTGAGGGGATTGGCACAGCCACTAACCTTCACCCGCTGCAGCAAGCCTTCATCACTTATGGAGGTGTCCAGTGCGGATTTTGTTCCCCGGGGTTCATTATGTCGGCGTTGGGGTTATTGAGAGAAAATGTCAATCCTACAAGGGAAGAAGTTCGCGATTGGTTCCAAAAACACCGTAATTTGTGTCGTTGTACAGGATATAAGCCTATCGTCGACGCTGTTATGGCCGCAGCCAAAGTAATGCGCGGCGAAGCCTCCATGAAAGATATCACGTTTGACATGGAAAAAACGAAAAATGGAATTTATGGCACGGCTTTGCCCAGACCTTCCGCCTTGGCCAAGGTAACAGGACTGTGCGATTACGGTGACGACATTAAATATAAAATGCCTGAAGGCACCTTGCATTTAGCTGTTGTCCAGCCAAAAGTATCTTCTCATGCCAAGATCTTAAGTATAGATACAGCTCCCGCCGAGGCGGTGCCGGGCGTCTATAAAGTCGTAACGGCCAAAGATGTTCAAGGTACAAACCGCATGCTGGCTCCAATTTTTAATCCGCGCTCCTTATTGAAAGGAAATGAATTTCCAATTATTGCCGACCAAAAAATATGCCGCTATGGGGATGTCGTCGCGGTAGTTATTGCGGATAGCGAGGAAATTGCCCGTGAGGCGGCCAAGAAAGTCATCGTTGAAATTGAATCGTTGCCGGAATATATGAACCTGTTAGATGCAGTTGTTCCTGATGCCATACCAATTCACGGACAAACTCCTAACATGTTTATGGTGGGAGCCCATATTAAAGGAGAAGACGCAAGCGAGGTCATTGATAATTCCTTTTGTTCTGTAGAAGGCAGTTTTTATTCCCCCAGGGAAGCTCATCTCTCTATTGAAGGCAATACTATGCAGGGCTACTGGGATGAACAAGGCAACATGACGATTCACTGCAAAACAATGGCGATTGGTTGGGCCCGGCATGAATTACCCGCCGGAGTTGGCATTCCAATTGAAAAATTAAGATTGATTGAAAATCCGACCGGAGGCAGTTTCGGTTGGGCATGCAGCGGACTTAACTATGCATTGATGGCAGTATGTCTGATGGTTGTAAAGGATAGACCGTTAACACTTACTATGTCCTATGAAGAACATCAGCATTTTAGCGGCAAGCGGGCGCCGGGATATACCAACGGCAGGCTAGCCTGTGATGAAGCAGGCAAACTGACTGCGATGGAATATGATATCGCCCTTGACCGCGGCGCTTTCGCCGACGAGGTAACTGCCGAGCAGTACAAAGCAATGTCTTCAATGGGTATGCAATACGTCATTCCAAATATAGCCGGGATAGGAAGATGTGCTGTAACCAATCATACTTTCGGCACAGCTTATCGGGGTTTTGGAGCTGTACAGGCATATACCGCTTCTGAAGCAATGATGGATATGTTGGCTGAAAAAATGAGGATGGATCCGTTTGAATTCAGATATATCAATCTTCCCCGCGAGGGACAGACCAACAATACAGGCCATCCTTTTAGAGATTATGTAATGCCAAATATAATGGATAAACTTCGTCCCTATTACCAGAAGGCGCTTGCTGAAGCAAAAGCGGCAAGCACACCGGAAGTTAAACGCGGTGTCGGCGTCGTTACCTCCATGTTTGGCGTGGCTATGGCCAATATGGATATGGCCGAAATTCATTTGGAATTAAATCCTGACGACACGGTAACACATTTTAATACTTGGGAGGACCAGGGACAAGGCGGCGATATCGGTACTTTGACGGTTACGCATGAGGCATTAAAACCATTGGGGCTTTCCGTAGACCAAATCAGACTGCACATGAACGATAGTCATCTTTGCCCTGATTCCGGCGTTGCCGCAGCCAGCCGTTCTCATTTTATGACAGGAAACGCTGTTATAGACGCCGCCGAAAAACTCATAAGAGCGATGCGCAAGGATGATGGGACTTTCCGAACCTATGACGAGATGGTGGCGGAAGGCATTCCGACAAAATATGCTGGCAAGTCCAGCACAAGTTTCGCCGGCCCCAGTGTTAACCCTAATACGCTGGACGGCAATCCGTTCGCATCGCTCATGTATGGCGCTTTCATAGCCGAAGTGGCTGTCGAAGTATCCACAGGCAAAGCAACATGTCTGGGAATGACCGGGGTAGCCGATGTTGGCAGGATAGGGAATATCCTGTCAGTCGAAGGGCAGGCCTACGGCGGGCTTTCTCACGGTATTTCATTTGCTCTGCAGACCCAATACGAAGACGTTAAAAAACATGCCACGATGGCAGGCGCAGGAATTCCTTATATTAAGGACATCCCCGATAATATAAACATTATGTTCATGGACGATAATCCGAGAGCATGCGGTCCTTTCGGCTCCACAGGAGCATCGGAAGTCTTCCAGTGCAGCCAGCATATGGCGGTGATAAACGCGATCAATAACGCTGTGGGCGTCAGGATTTATGAACTTCCTGCCTCCCCGGAAAAAGTCAAGGCTGCTTTGGAAGCAAAGGCCAAAGGACAAGAGTTGAAACCGAAAAAATATTTCCTCGGTTCTGATTTTTATGATCAATTGGATTATTTGAAGGCAAACCCATTTTAGGAACTCTCGATCCATTGTGGAATACAGGCTCATTGTATGCGCCTGTATTCCACAACAGTCGAAAAACTTAAGAGGTATGTTCTATGGATATTGAAGCTTTTGAACATTATACAGAGAAATGCTTTCAAGGAGAATGCCCGCCTTGTGTATGTGAATGTCCGCTCAAAGTGGATGTTGGCGCCGTTATCGACAGGGTGCAAAAGGAGAATTTTACTGCCGCTTACCGTTTGTTCCGGAATCAAGCCTTGTTTCCGCGTATAGTGAGCATGATATGCCATCAGCCATGTAAGAACGTATGCATACGCAATTCAGCCGACACGGCAGTCGATTTGCAGTATATCGAACAGGCTTGCGTGGAATTCACGAAGGACAGAGAACCAGTTGACTATAATGTTCCTGAAAAAAATAAGAGCGTTGCCATCATCGGTGCGGGACTCAGCGGTTTGGCGTGTGCCCTCAAGCTGGCCAGCAAGCGTTATAATGTAACAGTTTACGAAAAAAAAGATGCTCCGGGCGGAGAACTGGCTGAACGGTTGCCTAAGAGTATCTACCTGCAGGAATTTGAACAAGAATTCAAGCATGTTGCCTATAATCTGGTATTGTCTAAAGAAATAAAGGATCTTGCCGAAATTCAGGCGGATGCCGTATATATTGCAACCGGCTCGGACGGAAGTACCTTCGGACTTCAAGAGGGATTGGATCTCAACTCGTTAGGGACGAAAAAACAAGGCATTTTTATGGGCGGGAGTATAATGGGCGTCACGCTTGTTGAAGCGATAGAACACGGGATCCGGGCTTCCCAATCCATAGAAAAGTATTTGAAAGTCGGCCTTATGAACGGTGTGGCTCAGAACGGGGAGAAAAAATCAATCAATCCCAATTTTAGCAAATTGACAGGAATGCCTGTAAACCCCCCGGAGAAGACGCATGGTGAAAAGTTTAAGGAACAAGCTGTTGCCGAAGCCAAACGATGTACCAAATGCGATTGCGCCTTGTGTAAAGACAGCTGCGAATTAATGCAGAGGTTTAAGAAAAATCCGAAACGCATCACGATTGATGTGGTTTCAACATTAAATCCAGGCGACAAAATGCCTGAAAAAGTGGCCAACAGATTGGTTAATACCTGCAACCAATGTGGGCTGTGTGAAACTGTTTGTCCCGAGAATGTTGATGTGGCGGAATGTTTGCTTCAAGCCAGGCATTACCTTTTTGAAGACGGCGCCTTGCCTGCAGCCTACCATGATTTCTGGCTGCGGGATATGGAATTTGCCAATTCGGATCAAGCCTATGCCGTGGTTCTTCCTAAGGCGGAGGAAAACTGCAGGTATCTTTTCTTCCCTGGTTGTCAACTTGGAGCATCTAATCCTGGCAGTGTCATTGCAGGCTATAATTTTCTTAAAGAAATATGCGCAGACACTTCACTGCTGGTCGGCTGCTGCGGTGTGCCCGCCGATTGGGCAGGGGATGGGGAACTGAGGAACAAAGTTCAGAATAACATCCTGCAGGAATGGAAAAGTCAGGGAGAACCTACTTTTATCATGGCTTGCCCCACTTGCCTGAAAACATTTAAGCGTTACATACCACAAATCAAAATTATTTCTTTATACGATGTAATGGTTCGACATGCCCGTCCCCAGTGGAAGGAACTGGGAGGAAACAAGGTTATAGCGGTGTATGATCCTTGCGCCAGCAGATATGACAGTCTTATGCAGGAGAGTATCCGAAAGCTGCTTCATGATGCCGGTTATAAGATCGAAGAATTATCCTATCATGGGAAAGAAGCACGTTGCTGCAGCTTTGGAGGGCATATTCAGATTGCAAATCCCGAACATGTCAGAAATATCGCCAATAATCGGATTCAGGATAATGATAATATTTATGCAACCTACTGCTCAAACTGCCGTGACACGTTTGCCGCAGCAGGTAAAGAATGCAGCCACATCTTGGATATATTCTTTGACACCGGTTCACCCGCGCGACCGGCACCGGATCTGTCTCAACGCAGACGAAACAGGGCTAAACTGGTTAATACGCTGACAGGGAGAGAGATTATCGCGGAAACAGATATTATTGAGAAGGGTTTCTTCATTGAGATTCCATCTGAATTAAAAAATAAGATGAATAATGAATTAATTCTGGAAGAGGACGTTTACTCAGTAATTGAATATTGCGAAAGAACAGGGACTAAAGTGCAAAATGTAAAGACAGGGGAGTTTACGGGCCATTTATTCCAGGGCGTAATAACTTTTTGGGTAACTTATGAAAAAAATGAATCAGGATTTAAACTAAAGCAGGTCTACACGCATCGCATGAAAATCGAGGAGAGTAATAAATGAAGGATGACGAATTAATCTGCGCAAAATGCAATGTAATGCTTGTACCGTTAAAAACCTCGTTCATCTACTTAAAGCACCAATTTCAAGTTGATTTGCCCCGATGCCCGATTTGCGGTCAACTGTATGTTTCCGAAGAGTTGGCCAAAGGCAAAATGGCGGAAGTTGAGATCCAACTGGAAGACAAATAACAATGATATCGTCGTCGGATAAAAGGGGGAGAAAGCCGTGGCAAATGTAGCAGAACGCATCGCTCAGCTTCGCGCCCAGGGGTTTCAGTGCAGTCAAATACTTTTGATTTTAGGACTTGAACATCAGGGCAAAAAAAATCCGGATTTAGTCAGAGCAATGGCAGGTCTGGCCAATGGTTTGGGTAATTGCGGAAAAGTCTGCGGCGTATTAACGGGATCAGCCTGTTTGCTGGGGTTATATGCCGGAAGAGGGGAACTCGAGGAGCAGAAAAATAGCGAACTAGAGGACATGATCTCAGATCTTGTTACTTGGTTTGAAGAGAAATATGGCAATGCTTATGGCGGGATTGATTGTGGGATTATCGTAAATGACGATCCCTGGAACCGCATGCTGCGCTGTCCGAACATGGTTATCGAAACTTATATGAAAGTTCAGGAAATCCTTAAAGATAATGGTTTTATCGAAGAACAATATTCTCAAGAAAATGAGGGATATTAGATTTCAATCCATTTTAACTAATAATTTCATGAGTGATAAGGGGGACCACCATGAACATCTATCAAAAATTATTAGATGAGTTGAATGCAGGGGCAAAGGCTGTAATGGTTACAGAGCTGGAAAAGGTCCCGGCGGAATATTCTGGAAATAATCAAGGCTATTGCAAAAAAGAATATTTTACCGAAGATTGTTTGCAGCAAAGCGGTCTTTATCCTTCTATGCAGCAGTCTTTGTTAAACGGGGAGCTGCAAATCATTGAAAGTCCTGAAGGAAAAATTGCGATTATTGAACCTTTTTTCCCGCAGCCGTGCTTGTATGTTTTCGGAGGGGGGCATATTGCGAAACCTTTGACAGAGATGGCTGCAAAGCTGGGATTTTCTGTGACCGTGGTTGATGACCGTCTTTCTTTTGCCAATAAGGAACGATTTCCGGATGCAGCAAGGGTAATTTGTGAAAGTTTTGACAGGTGTTTTGAATTGCTTAGTTTTAATGCTTATACCTATGTGGTCATCGTTACCAGAGGTCACCGGCATGATGCGCAATGTTTAAAAGCCGTAGCGCAAAGAAAATGGGCCTATGCCGGAATGATAGGTTCCCGGAGACGGGTAAAAAGCTTAAAAGAACAGCTGTTAAGTGAAGGCTGCCCACGGGAAGTATTGGAAAAAGTAAACGCTCCGATTGGACTGGAAATTGGCGCAATAACGCCTCAAGAAATCGCCCTCTCTATTCTGGCGCAAGTTGTTAGTTACCGCAGACTGGAGAACCCGGGAATGGGAAGAGAATCAGCTAAAATCAGTTGGACAGAATTTGACCGTGATGTCCTTGAAGAAATAAGCCGGGGAAAAAATGAGAGAAGAGCGATTGTAACAGTAATCTCCGCTAAAGGTTCCGTACCAAGGAAAGCCGGGGCAAAGATGCTGGTCTGGCCTGATGGGAAAATCTTAGGAAGTATAGGCGGTGGATGCAGTGAAGGTGCAGTTATACAAACTGCGATTGATATCGCGCTAAACGGGGGATATAAAATCCAGAATATTGATCTGACAGGAACAATAGCGGAAGATGAAGGAATGGTCTGCGGCGGCAAGATGCAGGTCTTAATTGAATCTTTGTCTTAAATAAGGAGATGGAGATATGGACAAAGAGACAGGCCCTTTAAATAGTTACGAAAAGGAAACATTGAAGGAACTTACAGGCGAAACCATGAGGCCGGGAGGGTTTGAAATAACCAAAGAAGCGGTTTCATTTTGCGGATTTCCAAGAGGGGCCAATATTTTGGATGTCGGTTGTGGTTCGGGAGCTACGGTCAGGTATTTGATTGAAAATTACGGGATGAATGTTCTGGGTATCGACTGTTCTCAAGTAATGATTGAAAAGGGTCAAAAGGCGTATCCGGGTTTACCTGTCCTGCAGGGAAGAGCTGAAGATCTGCCTGTCAGTGACGGCGAGATTGATGGGTTACTGATGGAGTGCAGTTTGTCTTTAATGGAGGATATTGACCTTGTACTGTCGGAGTGTTATCGGGTTTTAAGCGATTCAGGCAGGCTGATCATCAGCGATCTCTATTTTAAAAATAAGCCGGTTTCCACAGAAGGAATAGATTCGATTCATTCCTACTACACGGGTGCAAGTACTAAGGAGACCTTACTGGCAAAACTGGAAGCCCATAATTTTGAGGTTGAGTTATGGCAGGATAAATCAGCCTGGCTTTATCAAATGGTTGTTGACAGTATTATTAAGTTTGGCTCGCTTGACAACTTGTGGTATTGTATCTTGCCAGTTGCTAAAGATCAAAATATTACAAGGGAACAAATTAAGCAATGGAAGCTTGGATATTTTTTATCTATTGCTAAAAAGGTAAACCGCTAAGGTCACTATAGGCCGCTTAACCACAAATTTTTTTTAAATTTGTAAGGAGCATTAATATGGAAAATATACTTGAGATGTATCTGAAAATTATTCCTTCTCTTCAAGAAATCATGGATGAAGATTTTAGTGTTGTTCTGGGGGATACGAAAGAAATTCTGAAATATGTGCCTAGTAAAAAATTTGATCTGAAGTTCTCCGAAGGAGCCAGTTATGCTGGTGATCAAAATCATCCGATCCATAAGGTTATTGCAGAAAACAAACAATTGGTTTTTTTCCCGGAAAGCTCCGGCTGTTTGTTTAAGGTAATCATTACTCCAATACATGATGAAAACGGGAAGGTTATCGGCGCTATTAACATAGGAAGAGACTTAGAATCACAAAGTCAAATTGATCAGTCGGCAGAAAGTTTATATTCTGCAATTCAGGAAGTTAACGCAAGTATCCAGGAAATTGCGAAGGCTTTCAATGAATTATCTGAAACAATTGACAATGTTAATAAAGATACCAAGTCTTCTGAGATTAAAATAACGAAAACGAACTCTCTTATCAGTTCTATACAGGATATTGCATCTCAGTCGAATCTACTGGCGATTAATGCCGCGATTGAGGCGGCACATGCAGGAGATAAAGGCAGAGGTTTTTCAGTCGTTGCCGAAGAAGTGAAGAAACTGTCTTTAATAAGTAGTAAATCTGCTAAAGAGGCTGTTGAGACTATCAAAGAGATAAAGCAATCCATTGAGAATATTGTAAGCAAAATAGATAACATTGCTGACATAGCAACTAGGCATGTTGCTTCAACTAGTGAGGTTAGTTCTACTCTTGGTGAGATTACTGCCGCATCGGAAAAACTTGTTAATCTTTCGAGACAGTCCATAAAATAGGTGTGCTCTAAAAACAGGGCCTCGAGTCTCCCAAAGATTCAATTACCACCGGGAACATAATGGAGGTATCTTAATGAATCAACCAGAAAACGTACTCCAAGTGACTGAAAGTGTTTGTCCGGTATGTTTGGAAAAAATACCTGCAAGGTATATTCTAGACGGCGGGGGAATTTATCTGAAAAAGACCTGTCGTCTTCATGGGGATTTTTCAACGGCTGTTTGGCGCGGCAGCGGTGAGCTGAGTTATAGCGCCTGGACTAAAGAGAGAGCCTGTGCTCATCCCCAGGTGTGCCTGACGGAAGTAAATCAGGGTTGTCCTTACGATTGCGGTCTGTGTGCGCAGCATCAACAGCAAACCTGTTGCGTTTTGCTGGAAGTGACCGAGAGGTGCAATTTGAATTGTAATTTCTGTTTCGCCGGCAGTGGGGTGTCTTGTACGGATCCATCCTTTGAGACGATCAAAGCGTGGCTGGAAAGGCTTGTCGTTCTGGGCAAACCGTTTATACACCTTTCGGGGGGGGAACCGACGGTACGCAAAGATCTCCCGGAAATCATCAGCCTGGCCAGAGAGATGGGCTTTCCTTATATCCAGTTAAACACCAACGGACTTCGTTTAGGGCTGGAGCCGGAATACGTCAAAGAGCTTAAGGCAGCAGGCTTGTCAGCTGTTTTTATGCAATTTGACGGGACGAGGAATGAAATCTACCGACAGCTCAGAGGCCGCAATCTTATGGCGGTTAAAGCAAGCGCCATTGATAACTGCGGGAAAAATAATCTGGGTATTGTACTCGTACCTACGGTAGTGCCGGGGGTAAATGCAGACAATATCGGAGAGATCGTTCAGTTTGCCTTAGCGAGAATCCCCGCAGTCAGAGGCATTCATTTTCAGCCGGTGAGCTATTTCGGAAGATACCCGGCAGCCCCGCTGGACGAACAGAGAATCACATTGCCTGAGGTTATAAGGAATATTGAGATACAGACAAATGGCCTCTTCAAAGCCGAAAACTTCAGACCATCGGGTTGTGACCACGCGCGCTGCGGCTTTCATGGAGATTTTGTCTTGTCTCCCGATGGCAGCATCCATCCTTTGAGCAAGAAAAGTGAGCCGGCATCCTGTTGCAGCAAACCGGGCCGGCATTCAGCGGTGGAATTAAATAGAAATTTTGTGGCTCGACGGTGGACGAGAAATGAAAACGAAAACAGCTGCCGTCAAACAGCTACGAATCTCGGTATGGAAGATATGGATCATTTTCTTTCCAGGATTCGCACCCACGGGTTTACGATTACCGGAATGGCCTTTCAGGACTGCTGGACCTTGGACCTCGAACGACTGCAGGAATGCAGTCTGCATGTGTTCAGTCCGGATGGGAGGATTATTCCCTTCTGCGCATATAATCTAACAAATATTCAAGGAGAAGCGCTTTATCGCAAGCCGGGGCAGCTATCTCAAATACGTTAGTATGCAATGTTGAAGGAGACCTTCGGCGATTGTAATAAATATCCATCCGCTGTGTAAGACCAGGCGCTTCCTGCTCAGTACTCTAAATATCTTTTATGAAGGAATTCTTGAGAACTATTGGCTAGGGTCGAGCTCTAATAAACTAATTTCATATTTGTGAAAGAATTCTTATTTATATTAACCGATGATGAAGGATGTATTTTGGGTGTAACAGGAGACAAAATTATAAAGTAAATTAGGGGGATAAAACATGAAGATGATACCTGTAGAAAACGCTGTTGGTATGGTACTCGTTCATGATATGACGGAAATCATTCCGGGCAAATATAAAGGCGCTGCGTTTAAAAAAGGGCATATCATAAAAAAAGAAGATATTCCCCATTTATTAGACATGGGAAAAGAACACATATTTGTTCTAGAGAATAGAGACGGCGAAATTCATGAAGATGAAGCCGCCGGCAGGATAGCAAGAGCAGCGGCGGGCCAGGGAATAGGGCTTACTGAACCAAACGAGGGGAAAGTAAACCTTTTGGCAAAATGTAAGGGACTTCTTAAAGTAAATGAAGGGGCATTATTCGAGATTAATTCTATGGAAGGAATTGTTCTTTCGACACTTCATTCTAACAGGTTAGTTGATGTCAATACGGTTGTCGCCGGTGCAAAAATAATACCTTTAACAATAGGAGAAAAAAAAATAATATCCATGGAAAAGATTTGTTCGGAGAATAATCCGGTTATTCAGGTAATGCCTTTACTTAAATTAAAAGCCGGTCTTGTGACAACCGGGAACGAATTATATTATAAAAGAATTCCAGATAAATCCGGCCCGGTCTTCGTTGAGAAGTTTAGAGAATTGGGATCTGAAGTGATCAAACAGATTTTTTCCAAAGATGATCCCAATATGATAGCAGAATCTATCAAGGCATTAATAAAAGCGGGAGCTGATATTGTTCTGGTTACAGGAGGGATGTCAGTTGACCCTGATGATGTGACCCCAACCGGAGTCAAAAAGGCCGGAGCGCAAATATTGTCATATGGCGCCCCCACGATGCCGGGAGCTATGTTCCTGCTTTCATATATAAAGAATATTCCTGTATTAGGGCTACCGGCATGCGTGATGTATAACAAAAGAACAATTTTTGACCTTGTGATTCCGAGATTGGCGGCGGGAGAAAGAATTGAAAGAAGAGATGTTATCAGGTTTGCTCACGGAGGATTATGTTTAGGCTGTAAAGATTGCAGATACCCGAATTGTGGATTTGGCAATGGGTAAAGGCACAAGAAATACGGAGGGATCATGATTTTGAATTCGGAAGCAGGGATTAAACCTGGATACTGGTAAAATGATAAGGAGTTAATCATGAGGGTGACACCGCTTGAAGACTGGATTGTTGGGAAATCCGACATTAAGGAAAGGAATTCGAAGATGCTGGAGGAGTACCAGCTGAACAAGGTAAGAGAGACCTTGTATTATGTTAAGAAAAATGGCCGGTTTTACGGCCAAAGACTAAGCAATATTACTGAAGATAAAATTAATACTCTTGATGATATTAAAAACATTCCCTTTACACATCCCTATCACATAAGGCAAAATTCGTTGGACTTCTTGTGCCTACCTCAGAAAGAGATAGTAAGAATAGTTTCAATAAAGAGTTCAGGAACAAGCGGAGAAGAAAAAAGAATCTACTTTTCAGAACAGGATTTAAACCTTACCGTTGATTTTTTTAAAGTTGGAATGAGTTGTTTAATAGATCAAAACGACAGGGTTATGGTGCTTCTTCCAGGCAATACCTACGGCAGTATAGGGGACTTGCTGAAAAGAGCGCTGGAAATGTCCAAAGTGCCATGCTTTATCCACGGCGTTATGGTTGATCCCGAACAAACGGCCAAAAAAATCATAGAAAATGATATCACTTGTCTTGTTGGAATTCCGATGCAGGTATCCCACTTAAGCAAGTTGAAAGGTGATGTATTTAAAAGCAGAATCAAGAAAGTCCTTTTAAGCACAGATTATGTTCCGGATGTTTTAATTCACGAATTGACACATCAATATGGGTGCAAGATCTTTACCCATTATGGAATGACAGAGATGGGTTATGGTGGAGGTGTGGAATGCGAAGCCCTGGATGGGTATCATATGAGGGAGGCAGATTTGTATTTTGAGATTGTAAACCCTGATACAGGCGAAGCAGTCCAGGACGGACAATTAGGAGAAGTGGTGTTTACAACCCTTACGAGGAATGCAATGCCTTTAATAAGATACCGGACAGGTGATATGGCTTCCTTCTCTTCACCCCCCTGTGACTGCGGAACTTTTTTAAAAACAATGAAAAAAGTTTTGGGGAGAATGGATAATAAGGTCACCATCGGCGAGAATAAGTTTTTATTTTTGAGAGAATTGGATGAAACAATATTGAAATTTAAAGAAGTTTTGGATTATAAAGCCTGTATTACGGATGAAAACCTTCTCAAAATTGAAATAAGATCAGAAAGTAAATCGATCAAAAAGGATATCGAGCAGAGTATTCAAACCTTACTGGATGAAAAGCTTGGGTGCAAAATGAATTTTACTCTTATTGTCAGTCCTCACAGCATACCGGAAAAAATAATCAACAGTATGGTAAAAAGAAAGATTATCGATTATAGGGGAGCTGGAATATGAAAAATACCAGCATAGCAGCTATTATTGCTGCCGGCGGCTACTCCTCAAGAATGGGGAGTTTTAAGCCGTTTCTGAAATTTGGGAAAAAATCAGCAATCGAAATGCTTATTGATACATATAAAGGCTGTGGCATAGATAATATCATCGTTGTAACCGGTTACAAAGGAAGTGAAGTCGCAGAAAAGCTGAGGGAGTCAGGTGCGACATGCCTGCAAAACGAAAACTATTCGGAAGGAATGTTTACTTCGGTCATAAAGGGAGTTAAAGCTTTGGATACGCGTGTTTCAGCTTTTTTTATGCAGCCGGTGGATATTCCTCTTGTAAAGAAGCATACGATCGAGCTACTGAAAAAAAAGTATCTGGAAGGCGGTAAAGGTATCATCTACCCTGATTTTTGCGGCAGGGTGGGACATCCCCCGCTGATACACTGTAAGTACCGAGAGGTGATTTTAAGGAGTAACGGGGAAGGCGGGCTGAAGAAAATTTTAAAAGAATATTCTTCTGATTCAATTTATGTACACGTATTTGACAAGACAGTACTTATGGATATGGATACAAAAGAAGACTATGAAAAACTGCTTGGATATTTTAATGCCGGTGCACCCGATGGGGAAGAGTGTTCCAGCATTTTGGATATATATAAAGTACCGGAAAACATTATAAGACATTGCAGGAAAGTTTCAGAGGTGTCTGTTGAAATTTCTCGCAGTTTGAATAACGCAGGATACGAGCTTAATGAATGTGCCTTGAAGGCCGCGGCGATGCTCCATGATATTGCCAAAAAGGAAGAAAACCATGCCCGGGTAGGAGGAAAGATTTTGCAAGAGATTGGGTATGGGAAGGTAGGTTCTATCATAGGCAGTCATACCGATATTGAAGTAGATGGTCAAGGGAGAATCACAGAAAGTGAAATCCTATATCTCGCCGATAAACTTGTTAGAGAAGATAAAGTAATATCTATTGAGGAAAGATTCAAGCAGTCCCTAAATAAATATCAAGATAACCCTGAAGTATTGAGAAAGATAGAAAATAGAAGGGATGCCGCTTATAAAATAATAAAAAAAATTGAGGCAGTGACAGGCAGAGGTTTTAACTATGGATAAAAAAATATTCCTGGTTAGACATGGACAAATTGATTATGGCAGTGAAAAACGGTATATAGGGATAACTGATTTGCCCCTAAGTAATGCCGGCATTAGACAAGCTACAAGGCTTCAGGAGTATTTCTCAAGGATAGAGATTGAAAAGGCTTATACCAGTCCGTTAAAAAGATGTCTGCAGACGGCGGAGATCCTTCTTGAGGGTAGTAATACTCAAAAAGTCATACTTGATGACTTGAAGGAAATCAATATGGGGGAATGGGAAAACCAGACAATCGATTATATAAAGGACCATTTTCGCGAATTGTACGAAAAAAGGGGAGTAAGTATTGATGAATTTATTCCACCGGGAGGAGAAAGCTTTGAACAGTTGCAAAAAAGGGTTATACCTGCCTTTGAATTCATCGCCCAAAATAATACAGGGAATACCCTCATTATCAGCCATGCCGGAGTAAATAGGGTGATATTAAGTAAACTTTTCGATTTTCCTTTGAAGGAACTATTCAAAATAAGTCAGCCTTATGGCTGCATAAATGAGCTTAGTTGGGATATAGCATCCCGCAGATGGCAGTGGGATCAAAAAAATACGAAGAGTTAATGAAATAAAAAGTACTTCTTTGAAACTTGTAATCCTCAATATTGGCGGATTTACAGGTTTTTTTATTATAAGAGTTGGATAACCATGATAAACCTTGTAAATACGTATAAATATCTTTAGGTATTGTTAAGTAGATTGACAAAGTGACAGACAATCAGGAGGACAATAGTAATGGCATATCTGTATTTTGAGGTAGTGGAATCATATTTTCTCGTAAACAGTAGAAAATAGGATTGATTGGAGCATCTATAATTAAGAACAATAATATGATCAAAAAGAAATTCCAGTAATGCGGGACTTTTCAATATTGTATGTACATCATTTATAAGATTCCAAAGTTGGGATAAAATATAAAATAAACAATACCAGTGAGAAAATTTACCTATAAAGTAATATTAAAGGAGACTGGCCATGAAGAAGAAAATTGTTTTGCTTTCTTTAACAGTGCTTCTATTTGGGTTAGGCATTACAGCCATCGCCTATCATAATACGCCTATTAAAGATTACCTATTTGGTTGGACAACACGCTCACAAACCCAAACCAATGGCCAGGATCAAACACAAAACCACCGGAATGATACCACGGCACCTTATCAACAGCCAGGAGCGGACAATGAACAAACTCCACCTACAGACAGTTTTGCTATCCGCGGAGTTATCGAAGGGTTCTACGGAACTCCCTGGACTATGGCGCAAAGAATAAACATGCTTACCTTTATTGGCCAACACCATTTTAACACGTATGTCTATGCTCCCAAGGATGACCCTTACCAGCGGACCAATTGGGTAGACCTCTACCCAATTGGACAACTACAGCAGATGAAGAGTTTGGTGCAAAGCGCAAAAGCAAATGGAGTTAACTTTGTTTATTCCATTTCTCCTGGTATCCCATCACCGCTGCCCGGTGAAACATTGACTTCAGCAAAGGTTGCCAATTCCATTACCTTTACATCTAAAGCCGATGTACAACTGCTTGAAAGCAAAATTGATCAGTTGCGTTCGATTGGAGTTCACACCTTTATGCTTTCATTTGACGATGTTCAACACTACTTGAAGAGTTCTGACCAACAAGTGTATGGTTCTGATTATCCTAAGGCTCATATCGATTTAGCAAATAAATTGCTTAAGGATGAGACTGTAAAAGATTCAAGTTTCAGGCTTTGGCTTGCTCCCACAGACTACTACGGTCTTAAGGACAGCGCCTATTGGGCTACAATACGGTCACATCTGGATCCCTCTATACAGGTGATCTGGACAGGGTCTTGGGTTTTAAACAAATCCATTACAAGTAGTGAAGCTGACCAAGTACGGCGGCTTTTGGGTAGAAAACCTCTTATCTGGGACAATTATCCGGTCAACGACTATACCTATGTGGTAAAGAAAGCGCCACAACTATTTATGGGACCATTGATCAATCGTTCGGAGGATTTGTCGGCATACACGAGTGGCATGTTAGCAAATCCCATGCTTCAACCCGAAGCGTCAAAAATCGCACTTTATACTGTTTCTCAATATCTGTACAATCCCAGCGCATACCAGCCGCTTCAAGCCTGGGACGAAGCGCTCCAGAGCATGTCTGGCATAGGTGATGCATTGGCCTTCCGTAAATTCTGTCAATATTCAAGCCAAAGTACGCTTGATACGAGTGACAATACCGGGTTTTCCAAATTAGCCGGCGCTTTTTGGCAAGAATACCAATCAGGGCAGCATGGACCTAGTGAATCAGAACTTCGTAAAGAATTACAATTACTGAGTGCTTTGCCCGATAATCTTAAGAAGACAATAACCAACCAACAGCTTTTGGCAGAAATTAGCCCATGGGCAGTAAAACTGGGTGAAGAAGGGCAAGCGGGACTACAGGCTTTAGTATATTTAGATTTATCGAGCAATGATCCGCAAAAGCTCACGGCTAAGCAGCAACTTCAAACAAGCTTGCAACAGTTACGAAACAACAACTTACAAATTGGTTCTGAAGTTCTATCATTTATTAATAAGGCTGGATCTAATTAGGCGCTGCTGAATTACAGCTAAACCCGCATGAACTTTTTATCTTAAATGACAAATTACAGAATTTTTGCTTAACCTTGTCATAAAGCCTTGTAAGCTGTCAGAATACGGATTACAAGGCTTTTCTATTCGGATTTTTTCTGCCGGAGATGCCGGAGACTATTTTTAATATCACCCGGAATCACTTTATCTGCCTGAAACTGAAATAGCGGTATTAAGGTTGGAATACCCGGTGTTATGATCGATCATAATTAGGTCAGACCGATGGTCACCATTAATATCCGCAGCAAGAGCATCTTCGTTCCTGGGTCCCCATGGGCCAAACGGTCTGTCAGCGACGAATTTACTACCGTCGGAGATATAGCTTTGCCAAAAACCGTCAGAGCCGTGTACCAGTAAATCGTCCTTGCCGTCACCGTTAATATCTGCTGCAAATAGCTGAGAATCCGGTTTGAAGTAAAATGGATTGTTCCAGGTTTCAGCGGCAAGAGAGAATCTGCTTGCTTTTCGTCCGGCCAGCATCTTCGACTGCTTGGTATCATGATCCATTACAAAAAGTTCGCTGTTTCCATCGCCATTAAAATCTCCTGCTGCAAGTTTCAGGTTCTTAGCTTTAAGCAGGTTAAAGCCTTGCCAGGTAATATCTGTAAAAAAGCCGCCTTGATTAATTGCCGAACCAATTCTGCCATGTTCTTTGTCATAGAGAAATAGGTCTGTGAGACCATCATGATTAAGGTCACCGGCCAGAGGACGGACTGTCTGCAATTGATTTAAAGCCTGCCACTTCAAATGATAAGGAACAAATTTATTCCCGTTGTTTACTGCTAAAATTAAATTACCGGAGGCAGCATTAAACAACAAGAGATCCTCTCTGTCCTTGTTCTTAAAATACCCGGCTAGTGGAATAGTTCCTTTTTCCAGTGTTAAGTCCTTTAGCCAGACACCTAAGTCTTGAAATGCGTTTGTGTCTCTGGGGGCATACCAGGAAGCCGTATATTGGGACATGCGCCATTGATTTGTCCGCTTGTTCCATATCAGCAGAGTTTTCCCCGAAGCATGCGGTACGAACTGACCCACAAAGATTTCATCTCTCGGATCGAACTGAATATTCTCAGCCCTTTGGGCAGGCACAAAACCTACTAATGAGTAGATCGAGACAAAAGCGTAGTCTCTCTTTTTTAGTTCCTTTACAAGCTGGTGCAATAGAGAATTCTTATCATAAATATACTGAACTTCTCCGTTTTTTTGTTGGACTTTTTTTATAAACTGAAACTCATAGGTAGGATGGATGTATAAGGATGCCAGTGTCCCGCTTTTTGCCGGATCATCTAAGACAGCCAGCATAGCGGCAAGCCGCTCCGGGGAATTTAAATGCCCTAAAGGAGCAGGTACAACATCAAGGCCGCAATAATATTCTCTATGCTGATTTACGACGTTATTGCTTTTCCAGGCCTCAGGATAGTAATAATTGTTTTCATAGATCAAACCGATCTGTTCTTGAAAAGCGAGCAGTTGCTGGGGCGAAGCGCTGTAATGCGGGGTCTCCCAGTAAGCCGGATAAATCCCTGCTTGATCAAACAGCGCGATCGCTTTTTCAGCCCGCTCTTTGGCATACGCGTATGTATTGGGTACGTCGGGATTTTTTGCCGAGCTGTAAAATTCATACCCTGACACGCTATTGCTGTTCCCGCTCTGATGGGTATAGCCGTGAACCCCGATGATACCGCCTCTTTCTTCCAGGCTTTTAATGGTAGAGACGAATTTTTGGGCATATTCTGTATTATCGGTAATGGCAACATCATAGTTCCTGCCGGGCACAACCATCCTGGGAATTAAGGAGACTTCAAACGGTATCCCCTCTTGCTGAAGATAATCTGCTAATACAATCAGTTTATCAAGGTTTTCCTGGCTTGTATATTCTTCCCCGGGACCTACATCCTCTAATCGTAATAAGGCCGGATGTTTTCCTGAAAATTGATCTGCTGATGCTTCGTTTGGAACGACAGATAGGTTCATATATATTAGAATTGTTAAAAAAAGGACATATATTAATGCAATTACAAAAATTTTGTCTCTTAATATCAATTTTAGTTTAAACATAAATAATTTTCCTCATAATATTTGAAATTTGTAGAATTGATAGGATAATCATAATCGATCTGAACATATTGTCAATATATATTATTATGTATCCTGTAAATTATACGTAATACAATTTGCATTCTTATTGACTTTACCTAACGGTTTTTTTATAGTAATGGCATGGTTATTAAAGAACTATAAGCAACGGCGCTTTCCCTCTTAATAATAAAAGGGGGAAAGTATTTTTTTGCCTTTTAGAGTACAGCTAGGGTTTTTAAATTATTATTCATGTTGGTTAAAGCAAAGGCGCTTTTGGACGGGGACTTACCCGGAGCAGAAGCGCCTTTTGTTTTATAAAAAAACATTCATAGAAGGAGGGGGTTCCAAATGAAAATGGTCAGAGCGATTGTCAGACCAGAGAAAAGTGAAAGCATTGCTGAAAAATTAGCGGGAATTGGGATTGTATCCATGACAAAAATGCATGTATTTGGCCGTGGAAAAACCAAAGGTTTGCAGGTAGGAGATATTATCTACGATGAGTTTCCCAAAGTAATGCTGATGATTGTTGTATCCGACGAGGAGTTGGAGAAAACAATTGAAGTGATCCTGGAAAATGGCAAAACAGGTAACATTGGTGACGGGAAAATATTTATATCCGCTGTTGAAACGGCATACACAGTACGTACCGGCGAAGAGGCACTGTAAAGGAGTGATAGCAGATGAAAGAGATCATAGCCATCATAAGAAGACATCAGGTGCCTTCTTCCAAAAAAGCTTTGGAGGAAGCCGGCTTTAATGCGCTTACGATTCAAAGTGTTGAAGGGCACGGGAAACAGAAAGGAGTAGGAGGCTGGGCCGCAGAGGTCGATCCGTTGCTAAATCCGCTGCTTAAATACGAAACCCCGATGCCGGATGCGGTAATGAAGTGGATACCAAAACGGATGCTGCACCTGGTCGTTCAGGATGACGAAGCAGAAAGCGCAGTAAAAGCCTTAATTAAAGCCAATCAGACTGGAAATATCGGGGACGGAAAAATATTTGTTTGTCCGTTAGAAGAAGTAATCAGAGTAAGAACCGGAGAGAACGGCCCGAGAGCAGTTTCCTAAGAAGCACCTGAAATTGATGTACCCTGAAAAAATGATATCAGTACAAGAATGTCTGACTCAAACGGCTGGCACCGGCCAGGATTTTATAAAGAAGAGAGGAGAAATGATTATGCGTCAGATAGCGATTTACGGAAAAGGGGGTATTGGCAAGTCCACTACCACGCAAAATACGGTGGCAGCCTTAGCCGAAATGGGAAAGAAAATTATGATTGTCGGCTGCGATCCCAAAGCGGACTCGACAAGACTCATCTTAAATATTAAAGCGCAGACCACCGTTATGGATATGGCCAGAGACAAGGGATCGGTTGAAGACATTGAACTTGATGATATTCTCTATAGGGGATACGGAGATGTACGCTGCGCTGAATCCGGCGGCCCTGAACCTGGCGTCGGCTGTGCAGGACGCGGTGTTATCACGGCGATTAATTTTCTTGAAGAGAATGGAGCCTATACACCTGAGTTGGATTACGTTTTTTATGACGTTTTGGGCGACGTTGTTTGCGGCGGATTTGCGATGCCGATCAGGGAAAATAAGGCCCAGGAAATCTACATTGTTTGTTCCGGCGAGATGATGGCGATGTACGCGGCCAATAACATTTCCAAAGGGATTTTGAAATATGCCACTTCCGGCGGCGTCCGCTTGGGAGGACTCATCTGTAACAGCCGTAACACCGACAAGGAATATGAACTGATTGATGCCTTAGCAAAACGCCTGGGTACGCAACTGATTCATTTTGTTCCGCGGGATAATGAGGTTCAGAGGGCGGAGCTTCGCCGCCAAACAGTCATCCAATATAACGATAAGCATCCGCAGGCAGATGAATACAGGGCTTTAGCCAAAAAAATCGACGAGAACAAGAATCTGGTAGTCCCGACGCCTTTGACGATGGATGAATTGGAAGAGCTGCTCATGGAGTTTGGAATTATCGAAGACGAAGAAACAGCGGCAGCAAAACTGGGATAAGGCCGTAGCCGGAGTTGGAGAAGCATCTGATTTGAACGACAGAATGATGAGAATAAGGATGAAATCATCAGGAAGATGAAGGCAGATGAATAAACGTTATCAATTAATTAAGATAAAGCGGAGGTGATCGCGGTGGGAGAAAGACCAAACGCTGCTATGCTCGAAGAAGTTTTAGCGGTATATCCTGAAAAGGCGCAAAAGCTTAGAGCCAAACACATTGCTATCAAAGAAGAAGGATGTTCCTGCGCTATCAAGTCCAATGTCAAATGCATTCCGGGGCTGATGACAGCCCGCGGCTGTGCTTATGCCGGGGCTAAAGGCGTTGTATGGGGACCGATCAGAGACATGATTCATATTTCCCACGGCCCGATCGGCTGCGGTTATTATTCCTGGGGGATGCGGCGCAACCTGACGCAAGGGGTTGTCGGGGTGGAAACTTTTTCGCCGATGATGTTTTCCTCGGACTTTTCTGAAAGCAACATCGTTTATGGCGGGGACAAAAAGTTGGCCCAAGTCATGAAAGAGGCCAAAGAATTATTTCCGACAGTTCAGGGTATTTCCATCTGTTCTGAATGTCCTGTCGGTCTCATCGGCGACGATATTGAAAGCGTTGCCAAGAAATCAGCCAAAGAGTTGGATCTGCCGATTGTTCCGGTCCGCTGCGAGGGTTTCCGCGGCATCAGTCAGTCTCTGGGCCACCATATTGCCAACGATGCCGTCAGGGATTACTTGCTCGGCAAGCGGGAACGTCCCGAGGAAGTCGGCCCTTATGATGTTTCCCTAATCGGCGACTATAATATTGGCGGTGATGCCTGGGCATCCAAGAAAATTCTCGAGGAAATGGGGCTTACCGTTAAGAATGTCTGGACGGGCGACGGTACGACGGAAGGCATGATGGCTGCGCATCAAGTAAAGTTGAATCTTATACACTGTTACCGCAGTATGAACTATATCTGCCGCCATATGGAAGAAACGTATGGGATACCCTGGATAGAATTCAATTTCTTCGGACCGACCAAAATTGCCGAATCCATCCGGGAAATTGCGGCGATGTTTGATGAGACAATCCAGAAAAAAGGAGAAGAGGTCATCGCCAAGTATCAGCCGATGATGCAGAAGGTCATTGATACGTACCGGCCGCGCCTGGAAGGCAAAAAGGTTATGTTGTATGTCGGAGGGCTGCGCCCCCGCCACACCATCGGCGCCTACGAAGACCTGGGAATGGAAGTCGTCGGCACAGGCTATGAATTTGCCCATAAGGACGACTATGACCGCACTTTCCCGGAGATGACCAATGAAACCGTGATCTACGATGATGCGACAGAACATGAACTGGATGAGTTCGTCAGGAGAATACGACCGGATCTGGTTGGTTCCGGTATTAAAGAAAAATATGTTTTTGAAAAAATGGGTGTACCGTTCCGTCAAATGCATTCCTGGGACTATTCAGGACCTTACCATGGTTATGATGGATTCCCGATCTTTGCACGTGATATGGATATGGCTGTGAACAGTCCGACCCGGTCCTTAACCAAAGCACCGTGGAACAAAGCGAAGGAGGTGTAAAAAATGAGCAAAGCTGAATCATGCCCAACAAGTAACTGTGCAACCACTTGCACGACATCATGTGCCCCCGCGGGAGATACTCAGGCCGTATTAGATTGGATGGCAACTGAAGAATACAAGGAAAAGAACTTTGCCAGGGAGGCTTTGGTCATTAACCCGGCGCGGACCTGCCAGCCATACGGCGCGATGCTCTGCGCGTTAGGAATTGAGGGGTGTCTGCCTTTTTTACACGGGTCGCAGGGATGCGCGGCATACTTCCGCTCTGCCTTGACGCGTCATGTCAGAGAACCGATTGCGATGGTCTCGGATTCAATGACGGAAGATGCCGCGGTATTCGGGGGTCAGGCAAACCTAATTGAAGGACTCAAAAATGCCTACGCCACTTATAAACCCTCCATCATTGGCATGTTTTCAAGTTGTATGGCGGAGGTTATCGGGGATGATATGAAATCCTTTATCATCAATGCCAGAACGCAGGGAGCGGTCCCGGAAGATTTTCCGATCGCTTATGCCAATACGCCCAGCTTTGTCGGTTCCCATATCACCGGATATGACAATATGCTGAAAGGTTTGCTCAATTCCCTGGCGGATACCCGCAATGGTAAATGGACCAATGGACGGCTCTACGTGGTCCCCGGTTTTGACCTTTACGCCGGGAATTTAAGAGAATACAAGCGGATGATTAAAGCCATGGGAATCTATATGACCATGCTGCCGGATCCGACTGAAACATTGGATTCACCCAATACCGGAGAATACAATATGTACCAGCCCGGCACGACCATGGCAGAACTTGCTGATGCGCTGAATGCCTCAGGTTTCTTATTCCTGCAAAAATATTCAACGACAGGGACGCAAAAGTTTGTGAAAAACGTCCAGAAGATTGCGACGGAGACCGTTACCATGCCGATTGGTGTACAGAACACCGATGCTTTCCTGATGACGCTGCAGCAGATGACCGGGAAAGCCATTCCGGCTGAACTGGAGGCGGAACGGGGACGGGCGGTTGACGCGGCCGTCGATGCGCATCAGTATATTCACGGCAAAAGATTTGCACTTTATGGGGACCCGGATCTGTTGCTTGGACTTGTCGGCTTCTTGATGGAAATTGGCGGAATGCCGGTTCATATTGTTTGCAGCAACGGCAATGACGCGTTTACCAAAGAAATGGAGGCCCTGCTGGCAACCAGCCAGTACGGCGCGGAAGGGAAAGTATACAGCGGCAAAGACCTTTGGCATATGCGTTCCTTATTGCTGACCGATCCGGTCGATATGCTGATCGGGGATACGCATGGCAAACAAATCGCCAAAGATGCCAAGGTGCCGTTGGCCCGTATCGGCTACTTCATGACGGACCGCGTTCACCTGCACCGCCAGCCGATCGTTGGCTACCAGGGAGCCATTAATCTGATTACCATGCTCGCTAACATATTTATTGATGAATATGACCGCAATTGTCCAAGTGAGCGCTTTGAAATGCTGAGATAAGGCCAGATAATTTAATGAGGGTTAGGGGTAGGGCACAACGCATTGGGGAAATGCCCTTTACCCCTCAATTGGAAGGAGGCGGGGAAATGTTTGTTGCTTTTGCGACGACGGGAGAAGAGAAAATTAATGCCCATTTTGGGATGGCAACAGATTTTGCTGTTTATGATATAGGCTCGGAAAGCTGTGAATTCAGTAAAATGCTCCATCTCCCGGAACAAGCGCAGGAAGATGATAAAGTTGAAATCCGGGCACAACTGCTGAAAGAATGTATCGTTGTCTATTGCACGCATATTGGAGGTCCGGCAGCAGCCCGTCTGGTTCAAAGCGGTATTCAGCCGCTGAAAGCACCGGAGGGAACACCGATTGCCCAGGAGCTGCAGCGTTTGCAGACAATGCTGAAAGAAACCCCTCCGCCCTGGCTGCGCAAACGTCTGATGGAAGAAATGAATCATAAGGAGGAATCATGCCAATGCCCTTTTACCAGGGATTAAACTATGGCGGTTCGGAATGGACGCCTCAATTTATTAAGGAAATCGATCAGGAGTTGTGTATCGGCTGTGGGCGTTGTGTCAAAGTATGTTCCCAGGCAGCATTGGGTTTTGGTAACCTGAATGATGATGAGGATGCTGACAGAATGCAGTCCAAAATTGATCAGAAAGAAAACTGTATCGGCTGTATGGCCTGCGGCAAGACCTGCGTCAAAAGAGCGATCAGCTTTGAGGCAAAAGCGATTTAGTTCTGTAAATTGAATATAACAAAAATATAAAAGTCATAAAAAATAAAAAAGCTGAGGCGAAAGAGATGGAGAGCAGGTCAAATCTGGCGATTGAAGAGAGAAAAGACTCTATTCAAACAAAGGGAGAACAAACACAACCATTTAAATGCAATACTGACAGTGTGGCAGGTTGTGTCAGCCAACGGGCATGTGTCTATTGCGGGGCCAGGGTTGTCCTTAATCCCATCACAGATGCAATTCACCTGGTGCATGGACCCATTGGTTGTGCAAGCTATACGTGGGATATCCGGGGTAGTTTAACAAGCGGAGCGGATCTATTCCGCTTCAGCTTCTCCACGGATCTGCAGGAAATGGATATCATCTTCGGCGGGGAAAAAAAATTAACCCGGGCAATTGATGATCTTGTGGCAAAGTATCATCCTCCATTAATGTTTGTTTATTCCACCTGTATTGTCGGCGTGATCGGGGATGATTTGGAGGCTGTCTGTAAAGCTGCATCCAAGCGGCATCGGATCCAAGTGATCCCAGTTCAGTCCAGCGGCTTCATCGGCAGCAAATCGGCCGGCTACAAAGCCGCGTGTGATGCTTTAATGAGGCTGATGGAACCGCCGCCAGGAGAAGAACTCGAGAAAGACAAAACCATTAACTATCTTGGGGAATTCAATCTGGCAGGGGAACTTTGGATCATTCAGAATTACCTGAAACGGATTGGCATTGAGCTCAATGTGGCGCTTACAGGTGATTCGAGTTACGATACTTTGAAATTGGCGACCAAGGCGTGTCTGAATATCGTTCAATGCGCCGGTTCGATGATATATACGGCCAATCAGATGAAAGAACGCTTTCATATTCCCTACATGAATATCTCTTTTATCGGCATCGAAGACACCTCCGAATCACTGCGCCGGATTGCCCGGACCTATCAGGATACCGAGATGATGCGCAGAACTGAGGAATTGATTCAAACGGAAACAGAGGCAATTGCTCCGAAAATCGCCTATTACCGCAGCAAGCTGCAAGGGAAAAAAGCGGCAATTTATGTCGGCGGCGGATTTAAGGCGATCTCCCTGATTAAGCAGTTCCGTGAACTTGGAATTGAGGTCGTGATGGTAGGTACGCAGACAGGGCGGGAGGAAGAGTATGAGACCATCAATGATCTCGTCAAGGAAGGGACCGTCATCATGGATGATACCAATCCTTCTGAACTTGAAAAATTCATCATCGAAAAAGAAGCGGACCTACTGGTAGGCGGTGTCAAAGAACGTCCCCTGGCCTATAAAATGGGGATTGCGTTTATCGATCACAATCATGACCGCAAACATCCTTTGAGCGGTTATGCCGGGGCTGCTAATTTTGCCGAGGAAGTTTACGCGACTGTATGCTCACCCGTCTGGGCATATCGGGAACGTTGTTTGTCCACGGGTGCAAAGGAGGAGAGGACATGAAAAATCAGAAGGAAAGTTACCGCAATGTCAGTGAGAACCCCTGCAATATGTGTATGCCTTTAGGCGGTATTATAGCTTTCAGGGGGATTGAGGGATCCATGACCCTTCTCCACGGTTCCCAGGGGTGTGCAACGTATATGCGCCGGACAATCTCAGAGCATTATGAAGAACCGATTGATGTCGCCTCTTCTTCCCTGAATGAAAAGGGGACTGTTTTCGGAGGCGAAGAAAACCTGAAGAAAGGTCTGGACAATGTCCGCTTGCTCTATGAACCTAAGATGATCGGTGTTCTAACCACCTGTCTGGCTGAAACCATCGGTGAAGATATCGGACGGATTACAAGCCGGTATTTAGAAGAAAGACAATTGACGGATGGTCTGCCGATCGTGAATGTTCCAACACCGGGATATGGCGGTTCCCATTCGGAGGGATATTGGCGTACTGTTTTTACGATTATTTCTTCTCTGGCTGAAGACAGGATGTCCCACGCCAAAATTAATGTAATTGTCCCGCATATCAGTACTGCCGATCTGCGCGAGATCAAACGAATGCTTCGACTGATGAATATTGATTTTATTTTACTGCCGGACTATGCGGATACGTTGGATGCACCTTATTCCAAACCTTACAAAAAAATACCTGACGGGGGAACGCGCCTGGAAGATATCCGGAAAATGCCGGGAGCAAAAGCTACCCTGGAAATCGGGCTGACGGTGGAGGATTCTCAATCGGCAGGAAAATATCTGGAGAATGAGTTTGGGGTACCTCTTTTCAGGGTTCCGCTGCCCGTAGGGATTGAAAGCACCGACCGATTCTTTAATACGCTGAAGCTTATCAGCGGGAAAGAAATCCCGGACGAGATATCCAGAGAAAGAGGCAGACTGCTCGACGGCATGTTTGATTCCCATAAGTATAACTTTGAAGGCAGGGCTGCTATTTTCGGTGAACCGGAACAAGTTTATGCCGTAACGAGGCTTTGTCTGGAGAATGGAATTCATCCGCTCGTTATAGCTACGGGCAGCCGGAGTAAAAAACTTGAACAGCTGCTGCATGCTGAATTTGCCAAAATTGACGGGAGTCCGGATAATCATCATGAAAAATACGAATTGATGAGTGATACCGACTTTGCCCATATTCTTGAAAAAAGCCGGGAAGTGAAGGTTAATCTTGCTGTTGGGCATTCCGAAGGCAAGATCTTGACAGAAAGGGCGGATATCCCGCTGGTCAGATACGGTTTTCCGGTCATTGACAGGGTTGGCGGCCAGAGAATTTTATCGGCAGGCTATCAGGGAAGCCTATGCTTTCTGGACCGGCTTACCAATACACTTTTAGAAAATAAGTATCGAAATTACCGTAGCGAGATGTACCAAAAATATTATCAGATATATAAATGAAGGTCAGGTGAATAATATGCGTAACTTTTATGATAAAACAACTACACATCCGTGTTACTCCTCAAAGGCACAGCATAAATATGCTCGGATTCACTTGCCTGTTGCACCCGCTTGCAATATCAGCTGCAATTACTGCAGCCGTGAATATGACTGTGTCAATGAAAGCCGGCCGGGAGTAACCAGTGAGCTGCTTGCACCGGAAGATGCGCTGGACAGATATCAGATTGCCCGAAAAAAATTAAACAATTTGACGGTTGTCGGCATTGCCGGGCCGGGAGATGCTTTGGCGAACTGGGAAAACACCAGAAGGACACTGGAACTTATTTATGGGTATGAACAAGATGAAATAAGCGCTGTGGACAAAAATTCTAATAGCAATCCGGCACTGATGAGCAATGCGTTGAATTTTTGTTTGTCTACAAACGGCCTGCTTCTACCCGAACTTGCTAAAGAAATCGTGGCTTTAAATGTCCGGCATGTCACGGTTACTGTAAACAGTCTGGATCCGGTTATCGGAGCCCTAATTTATCACAGCGTAAACTACCGCGGGAAAACATATTACGGAACTGAAGGTGCTGAGCTTCTTATCCGGAATCAGCTGGAAGGAATTAAACAGCTTGTGGAATACGGCGTCCTGGTCAAAATAAATATTGTGATGATCGAAGGAATTAATGACGATCATGTCCCTGAGGTTGTCAAGAAAATGAAAGAACTAGGAGTCTTCACCACCAACATTATGCCCTTTATTCCGGTTAAAGGAAGTCCGTTTGAAAACCGGACGGCAACGGATACGAAAAGCATCCTGAAAATGAGATTGCAATGCGGAAAGTTTATGCGGCAGATGTCTCATTGTAAACAATGCAGAGCCGATGCAGTCGGTATGCTTGGTAAGGACTGTTCCGGCGAATTGTTCAGAAGAAAGAATAAGTGCAGGATTCAGACTGAAGCCGGTTAAAAAGGAGGGGGAGCTATGGCCCATAAAATGACTGTTATGCTGGATAAAGAGGGTAAGACTGCCCTTCTGACGGATTTATGCAGAGCTGTTACTTTCGTAAGAAATGCGGGCGTTTGGAGCGAAGAAGTCGCTAAGGAATTTACTTTAAGCGGAATAACCTCCATGGAAGAATTGCGAGATAAGATTGCGGATCTGACCGCATTTATGGCGGATAGCAAAATTCTTGCGGCGGAAAAAATGGAGGGGATTGTTTTAAATATTCTCAAACAGAAAAAAATCAAAATCTGGGAAGTTAAAGGGCGCCCGCCGGAGTTTCTCGATAAGATTCTGCAGAACGAGGAAGAAGAGCTTATACAGGAGAAGGGTTTGTTGTTAAAAACGGCGGCTGAAAATGAAGATAAACGTTTCATCCGGGAAATATCCTCAGGTCATTATGTTGTTTCACTTGAAGAGATTCAGGAGAATCATTTGCAGGTTACGACGAAGCAGGTTCTTTTGCCGTTTCTCCGGCAGAAAAAATTCCGGGTATTAGAGGTCATCTGCAATCATATTCCCCAGTGGCTTGAGCCTGAACTGATAGCCTGCAGATGCAGCCTGCAAATATGCAGGCAAGATGAGGGGCGCGTAGAGCTCATCGTTACACCTGCTTTGACCTGAAAGGAGAAAACAAGGTGAGGAAGATCGACTTATTCGATACAACTTTAAGAGACGGGGAACAATCACTGGAAGCGACGATGGACAGCTCTCAGAAATTAGAGATTGCCAGACAGCTGGTCAGGCTTGGCGTCGATGTCATCGAAGTAGGATTTCCGGCTTCTTCGCCGAATGACTTTCAATCTGTCCGAAGAATCAGTCAGGAAATCCGGGGAGCTATTGTCTGCGGCCTGGCAAGGTGCGTGCAAAGAGATATCGATCTTTGTGCTGACGCCATGTTGGGGAGCAAAAATACCCGAATTAACATCGGATTGGCCATATCACCCATTCATATGGACAAAAAGCTTGGGTTAAGACCCGATCAGGTTGTGGAGAAAGCAGTCTGGGCAGTCAAATATGCGGGGAAAACGTTTCATGAGGTGCAATTTTTCCTGGAAGACGCTTTGCGCGGTCAATTTGATTTTCTGGTGTGGATCATGGAAAGTGTGATCAAAGCTGGAGCTACTGTTGTTACAATTTCGGATACCGTGGGAGTCGGCATGCCCTGGAAGTACGGAGAATTAATTAGAAAGCTTAAAGAAACTGTTCAGCATATCGAAAGAGTCAAGTTGAGTGTTCACTGTCATAATGATCTAGGCCTGGCGACAGCAAACGCTATAACAGCTTTACTGGCCGGGGCAGACCAGGTGGAAGGTACGATTAACGGTATTGGCGAAAGAGCAGGAAACGCTTCGCTGGAGGAAATTATTATGGCCTTGTATCTGGAACAAAACGATTCTGGGATAACGACGGGAGCTGAAATCAGACAGATCTACGAGACCAGTAAAACGGTATCCAGAATTACCGGAATTCCACTTCCCCGCTACAAGGCAGTTGTCGGAACGAATATGTTTTCTCATGCTTCAGGCATTCATCAGGACGGAATTATCAAAGAAAAGCTGACCTACGAACCATTTGATCCTCAAATTATTGGCGCGCCTGCAGGAAAGATCGTTCTTACAGCCAGGTCGGGCCGGAATGCCTTAAAACACAAATTAAAAGAGCTTGGCTACGAATACTGCCAAGCAGAGCTGGATCAAATTTATAGCATTTTTATCCGAATGGCGGATAAGAAAAAGAGAACATTCAATGAGCATGATCTGATCCGTTTGGTTACATTATCATGACAAGTAGAAAAGACGATACTGTGACGAATAATGAATTTTAATGCTTTCTGCGCAGACATATCAATTGGGTGTGGTCCCAACCGATTTTTTTATAGAAGTTCAAAGCTGGTGTATTGGTTTTGTCAGCCAGTAACTGCAAACGAGTGGCACCCTTTTCGACTGCCCAATCTTCAATTGAAGAAAGCAGTTGTTTCCCAATCCCATTCCCCTGGTATTCCCGGTTGACAATTAAATCTTCAATTACGGCAACTTGTCCGCCCTCGGCAGTTGATATCAGCAGTTGGCATGTAACCATGCCAACGATTTTTTTGCCCAGTTCGGCAACCATAACACAGCGGTTCATGCTGTCATTCAGCATCATTTTTAAGCCGCTTTGTTGTCTTTCATCATTCGGTTCAAAATCTTGTTCTATAGAGAACAGGACGGTCAATAAGTCACTAAGATCAGGGATATCCTTATATTCCGCTTTTCTGATTGTGTAGTTATGTATCATAAAGTAAACTTCCTTAAGAGGTAGTGATATTTATTTCATTATAACATATATTTTACATCCGCCAGAACAATTACGTCCTGGGATCGGCAGCTTTCTCCGACTTCACACCGGTCACTGTAATGATGGAGAATGCCGGGCGAAGCACGATGCGAAGCGCAGACTTTTTGTTCCAAGGATGCAGCGATTTTATTGACAATGTCCTGATTGTCTACTATAGTAACGTTGAACTATTTTATCCAGAAATCAGACCATAGCAGAGGGTGGAGATTTTTATGCAGTTAGCTTCTCAGGACAGAGCGCCTATTTATGAAGCCCTTCAGAAATATAAAGCGATGCGGATCGTGCCATTTGATGTACCGGGACATAAGCAAGGGAGAGGTAATCCGGAGCTAAGGGAGTTTCTCGGGGAAAAATGTCTTTCCGTTGATGTTAATGCCATGAAACCCCTGGATAATCTAGGACATCCTGTTTCGGTCATTAAAGAAGCGGAGGAGCTTGCTGCGGATGCTTTTGGCGCCTGCCATGCGTTTTTCATGGTTAATGGAACAACTTCGGCAGTCCAGGCGATGATCATGAGTGTCTGCAAAAGAGGCGATAAGATCATTATGCCGCGCAATGTCCATAAAAGTGCCATTAATGCGCTGATTATCAGCGGGGCGGTCCCGGTATACGTAAATCCCGGAGTCAATAACACGCTCGGCATACCTCTGGGGATGTCCATCAGTGATGTACAAAAAGCGATGGAGCAGCACCCGGATGCCAAGGCGATTTTCGTTAATAACCCAACCTATTATGGCATATGCTCAGACCTGAAGACCATCACCGAGCTTGCCCATCAAAATGGCATGTTTGTACTGGCTGATGAAGCACACGGGACCCATTTTTACTTTGGGGAAAACCTGCCGTTGAATGCGATGGCGGCCGGAGCGGATATGGCGGCGGTCAGTATGCATAAAACCGGCGGAAGCTTAAGTCAAAGTTCTTTCTTGCTGATCGGCAGCCGTTTGAATATTGGACATGTCCGGCAGATTATCAACCTGACTCAGACGACCAGCGCTTCTTACCTGCTTTTATCTTCTTTGGATATCTCCAGGCGTAATCTGGCGCTTGACGGGAAAAATATCTTTGCCAAGGTCGTTTCCTTAGCGGACTATGGACGGGATGAAATCAATAAAATTAGCGGATATTATGCTTTCTCGAAAGAATTAATCAATGGTGATTCGGTTTTTGATTTTGATACGACGAAGCTTGTTGTACATACCCGCGATATCGGGTTAGCCGGAGTTGAGGTTTATGATATACTCCGCGATCATTATGATATTCAGATCGAATTTGGTGACATCGGAAATATTTTAGCGATTATCTCTGTCGGTGACAGAGCGCTGGCTCTGGAACGCTTGGTTTCATCTTTGTCGGAGATTAAGAGGCTTTATATGCGGGATAAAACAGGTATGTTTGATCACGAGTACATTACGCCTGATGTTGCGATGGCTCCGCAGCAGGCTTTTTATTCCAACCAGCATTCTCTTCCTATCCGCCAAAGTGCAGGTCAAATCAGCGGTGAGTTTGTGATGGCCTATCCGCCGGGGATTCCGATTCTCGCACCGGGAGAACGGATTACTGAGGAAATTATTGATTACATTGTCTATGCCAAGAGCAAAGGAAGTTTTCTCACCGGGACGGAAGATATGTTTATTGAAAATATCAGGGTTGTGGGGGAATAAAGTATGGAACTATGGTATACGGAACAGCATACCCAAAATGTTCGCTTTACCATCAAAGTCGACGAGCAGCTCTACACTGGACAGAGTGAATACCAACGAATTGACGTCTTTAAGTCCAAGGAGTTCGGAACGTTCTTAACTTTGGACGGACTGATGATGGTGACAGAAAAGGATGAGTTTATTTATCATGATATGATTGTGCATGTCCCTATGGCAACGAATCCCGGGATTAAGAACGTCATGGTTATTGGTGCCGGAGACGGCGGTACCGTTAGGGAGCTCGCCCGTTATAAAACCATTGAGAACATCGATATGGTGGAAATCGATAAAATGGTGGTCGATGTTTGCCGGAAATATTTGCCTCAGACAGCTTGCAAGCTTGACGATCCGCGGGTGCATCTTCATTATGAAGACGGCCTGAGATTTGTACGCTCCAGGGAAAATACCTATGACCTTATCATTGTTGATTCCACCGACCCATTCGGTCCGGGGGAAGGGCTCTTTACCAGAGAGTTCTATGGCAACTGCTTTAAAGCTTTGAAAGAAGAAGGCATCCTGGTCAATCAGCATGAAAGTCCTTATTATAATGCGTATGCGCAAGCCATGCAAAGGGCCCATAAACGCATCCGGGAATATTTCCCGATTTGTAAGGTCTACCAGGCCCATATTCCGACCTATCCTTCAGGTCACTGGTTATTCGGTTTTGCTTCAAAAAAGTATGACCCGGTAATGGATGTCAAAGAAGAGGTCTGGAATCAGCTTGGGTTAAAAACCCGGTATTATAATACGGATATACACAAAGGAAGCTTTGCCCTTCCGACGTATGTGAAGAACCTCTTGACAGATACCGTGGAGTAAAAGCAGAGTGATATCAGCACGTGCACACTTTTCAGTAATGACATATTGCATAAATAATCGCCCTGGAGCTCAAGAGACTTCAGGGCGATTTAATTCTGACACTGCGTTTGGGTAATTCTGTGGACTAAAGACTAACTAAAATATATTTGGGCCTGTCTGCGTGCCACAATATCCGCGTGCCATGGATGGCACAATCCGAACAAAAGAGCCGCGCTTCGCCATCCAGGCTCCGCTCGTCGCGGAACTGTGGCACGCAGACTGATCAGAGGGTTATTCAAGCAGGTCTGCATGTCAGAATACAGCTCGTTATGTAGCTATTTTAAGAACGTCTTACTAGTACATCGATTCCAAAATAACGTTACTTCAAAAAAGTTTTCACTAACTCCAGATTAGGTCTCCGTAATGGATGGCCAGCGTCAAGCGGAGCATGGATTGCGTAGCGCGGCTGTTTGACGGCCACGGATGGCCTAATGTCGCGATGCCATGGATGGCAAGGAGCGACTCGCCAAGGAGGGCGCAACCTGCCGAAAGCGGCCATCCATTACGGAGACTGACCTGAGCAAGATAATGTAATATCGGCTGGAAAAGTAAGGTACAAGAACCATCCTTTGAAAATTTTCTGGTTTTAATTAACGGGAATTTGCGTTATGATGTAAATGCAAATAGTATAAAGGTCCTAAGAGAAAAGACCAAAGTCCCGGATAAATAGCCTATTAGTCCTATTAGCCCGAATGGTTTGCAGGATCGAGCCAAATCAGTTATTAAATTTTTCGTATTTTTAACACAATCACGACAAATTTTACCTAAAATATTCCAGAAACGATCAAAAAAAAAATAAAGGATATTAAATTATTTTCAAGAATTAATCAATCAAAAATATTTCCACAAAAAATAAAAAATGGGATAAAAAGGAATCATGGACAAGATCAATTGGTATAAGGATAATTGGAGACAAAAACTTTTTCTGTTTAATGCCTGTATAATCGGAGCTTTTGTTATTGTCTATTTGTTTATTGGGGATAATGATAAGCTTTTCTTTTGGCTGCCAATCATTATTATTTTGTTTATATTCTCCTTTACTTTAAATGTGGGGATGCATAAGGAGATTCATAAAAAACGAATGGTTGAAAATGCCCTGAAGCAAAGTGAAGCGTTGTACCGTGGGGTAATAAATAATGCAGCCGCAGGAATTGCCTTGCTGAACCAGGATGGGCATTATCATTACGTAAATGCGACCCTGTGCCGGATGACTGGTTTCTCACAGGAAGAGTTAATAAGGTTAACCTTTTTTGATTCGATTGTGCCTGAGGACCGGCAGGAGAGCATCATACATTGCCGGGAAGTATGGGAAGGCAAATACGCGTGGAAGAAATGTGAGAAACAATTCCAATGCAAAGACGGACAGTCTTTATGGGCCGAAATCAATTTATCCACAGTTCGTGACAGCGGGGACAATGTCGTTCATCTAATCATGATTGTTCTGGACATAACTGTCAGGAAAAAGTTGGAAAAGGAATTGCTGCACCAGGCAACCACAGACTATCTGACAGGCATTGATAACAGGCTTGCCTTTATGCAAAAAGCGCAGGAGGAATTTTCGCGCTCGGAGAGATATAAGCGGAGTTTTACGATGCTTTTGATTGACATTGATAAATTTAAAAGTGTGAACGATCAGTATGGACATCTGGTCGGTGATCGGGTGCTAAAAGAGGTCGTCAAGGCTTTTAAGCTGGTTTTGCGTGAGATGGATATCCTGGCGCGGATCGGGGGAGAGGAATTCGCGGTAATTCCAGTAGAATCTGACCTTATGATGGCCCAAACTGTAGCCGAGAGAATCCAGCAGAAAGTCCTTGATGTCGTCATAGAAATGGAAAATAACGAAAAGATCCAGGTTTCTGTCAGCATCGGAATTGCTGAAAAGAAAGAACTGGACCTGAGTGTTGATGATATCTTTAAAAGAGCGGATGATGCACTTTACGAGGCTAAAAATACAGGCCGAAACAGGATTGTCGTAGGAAGCGAATTAGTTGAAGATATGGGAGTCTGTTATGGTAATTCATGATATAACGATCCCGCTTTTTCCGGGAATGGTTTCTTATCCCGGGGATCCGCCGTTTCAATCAGAACCGGTGTATTCCCTAGACAAGGATGGATATCGTCTTTCGATGCTTTCGATGGGCTCCCATTGTGGAACCCATCTTGATGCACCGTCTCATTGCCTGACAGGAGGAGAATCTGTTGACAGGATTCCTCTGGAGTTGCTTATCGGAGCTGCCAGGGTAATTGAAGTGGCGGTTGCGGGGAGTATCCTGTCTGACCATCTGATCCCCAAAGGAATCCGTGAAGGGGACAGGATCTTGTTCAAAACCCGGAACTCAGACCTTTTAAAGGACAATGCGTTTCAGCCGGAGTATACATATCTTTCTTCCGAAGCCGCTGAATACCTTGCAGCAAAAAAGGTACAATTGGTTGGGATCGATTACTTGTCCATTGATGATTCTACGAGCAGCGCTTATTCAAGTCATACCATTCTGCTTTCCGGAAACAGTGCAGTATTAGAAGGACTAGACTTATCGGAAGTTAGTGAGGGAGATTACTTTCTTGTTGCACTGCCTCTAAAAATAAGAGACTGCGACGGCAGTCCCGTAAGAGCGGTTTTAATTGAAGGAATGAATCCATAAACAATCAATCAGGGAGAAAGATGTTCGAGCCCCTGGGTCAGTATCCGATAAACATGATCGTCACTCAAAGAATAAACACTTGTCTTACCGGCCCGGCGTACCTTGACTAATTTATATTGCCGGAGAATTCTTAATTGGTGGGAGACGGCCGATTGGCTCATACTTAAAATTTCTGCCAGTTCATTCACATACAGCTCATTATCTAGTAGTGCAAAAAGGATACGTATTCTGGAGAAATCCGCAAATACCTTATAAAAGTCTGCCAGTTCCAGGGATAGTTCTATACCTGGAATATGTTTTTGGGGCTGTTCCGGGGCAGGGGCGTGAAATACAGACATTTTAACGGCCTCCTAAAGCAAAATATAATCAAAACTGTACATATGCGCATATATGCATATGTACGTATTTATAATACTAAGTATTGTTGGGGGCTGTCAATACATTCAGGCTGGATACTTACAGTTCCTTGCCTAGTATACCGTTCTCTAAATAACTAGACATTAAAACCTTCATAGCAGGGTATGTGTGCCACAGTTCCAGCGTAAGCGGAGCATGGATGCGGAGCGCGGCTGTTTGACGGCCACGGAGGGCTTAATGTCGCGATGCCATGGATGGCAAAGAGCGACTCGCCATGGAGGGCGCTATCTGCCGAGAGCGGAATGTGGCGCGCAGACCAGACCCAAATGAATATATTTGTCAAATTATTAAAAGATCAATGTACTAGACCCCAAAAAAATCATTTGAATCTTCCTGGTTTGAATAAACTGTTGAAGCTATCCCTGAACTGCGTAAACAACAGCCCTCCGAGGAAAATCAGCCCAGCAAATCCGATCAAAGGATATATGGCAGAGACTGCCGCGGAAAAACCGTACCGGGCAGCGATAATTGCACCGATGGAAGCAAGGCTCGCGCCAAGAATCCTTTGCTTGTTGTCGTAGGCGATCCTGGCTGTAAAGCCGTAGAGAATGCTTACGGCAGTGGTATAGATCTCCAAAAGCAAAATGAGCCCGTAAGCATAGCCTACCAGGGGATTCAGTCTGGTAGCGAGAAATACCATGGGAACCTGAAAAGGAAGAATTTCCGGAGACCCGCAGATGATTGCCAGATTAATTGCCAGAATCCCAGCACCCAACCCTAGACCACCCAGCAGGCCACCCCAAACAAGACTCTTTTTACTCCGGCCTTCCACACCTAAGGGAGACAGGATAGCCACAGACAGTACAATATTGTAAGAAACATAGAGTATGGCTGCCGTGGGCCAATGGGATGCTGTCGGAGATTCTAACGATCCAAGCAGTGCAATTTTGGATGGTGTGATTGGATCGAGGACAATCGAGATTATGGCAACACTGAAGACGGCAAGGAGCAGAAAAGGTACGACAAAACCAATGGCGCGTATGACGTTTCTGACCCCGGAAATGACGGTGAGAAACGCAAGCAGAATAACGGTAATACTGCCCAGAAGCGGGGAAAAACCAAGCTGCTCTTCAACGACAGCGCCGGATCCTGCCGCCATGACGATCAGGACACCCAAGAAGCTCAAGGTAATAAACCAATCCATCAAAATGCCAAGAGGCTTCCCAAATGTGAATCTGACCAGTTCCAGGTGCGAATCGGCATTTTGTTCTCTGGATATCCGCATGATGAGAATCCCGAAATAACAAAACAAGACAGTGCACACGGCGATACCGGCAAAACCTTTCGTTCCAAATACAGTAAAAAATTGGAGAACCTCCTGTCCGGTCGCAAACCCTGCTCCGACAATTGTTCCGATGAAGGCGGCTGCAATTGAAACTGTGGAAAACTGTTTTGTATTTTTCATACTTCACCTGCTTTCCCTCTGAACCTAGGGTTCTAGGAACAATATCCTTAAAGATTATTATGTCAAATATCTCTGGAAATGAACTTCAACGCATGCAGAATAGGTAATAATGGTGTAGAATAATATAGGCACAAAGGAATTAATTTGAATGCTTATGGGGGGTAAAAATGTCACCGGAAAAGAAAAAAATATATGCTGTCATCATCATTGCTGTTTTTTGCCTGATTATTGTCACGGGGATAGGAAATTTCCGAGCCAAACAGCTCGCACTAGATTTGGCAGGCCAACGGGTCAGCAACACGCTTACTCTGGCCGTGGCTGATTTTGATAACGAAAAACTTCATGAGCTTATTCAAACGCAGAATCAGCAGAATGCTTATTACGGAGAACTTCGGGCGAAGCTGATGCAGTTAAAGACAGAGCACCAGCTCGAAAATATTTACATGTTGTACAAGGATGAGCAGAATAAGGCCTGGTTTTACGTTGTCGATGCGAGGGCCGAGGATGACCCGGCACATTTATCTTTGGGACAATTGGAGAACAACGCCTCGTCGGCAGTAGAGAACACGCTGAAGGGCAAAGTTGTCCAGGGAGAATATCACACGACTTCACTGGGGACATTCGTATCGAGTTACCAGGAAGTGAAGGATGCCGGCGGAAAGACGTATGCTGTTCTGGCAGGGGATATCGATGTTAAGAATGTGACAGAATTCCTGTACTTAACCAGATATGTACAATTCGGGATCATGGCGGTTAGTTTGCTGCTGATTGGCCTTATCGTTTATTTAAGCGGCAGAAATAATATTAATTAGACAAGAAACAATGTAATCCTAACCAATATAAGATTATATAAGAATAGATAAGAATAAGAAAATTCCTTACCGGAAATATTAGGAAGGATGATGCATATATTTCCAGGGGGGGATTTTTCTTTTGAATGATTATTATTTGGAAGTTGGAACTTCTGATTATAAAGAAGAGCTTTCTCAAGCAGTGCACGATTTGTACCATAAAGACGGGCTGCCGATTGAAATATCTGAAGTCTGCCGTGAGCCAAACTATCTGGTCAGCTTCATTTATGCTAATTTGAAAGGAAAAAATGTCCGGAATGAGCTTACCGTCAAAATCGTTCAGTACTATATTGCCCATGCGCTGGGAAGCGTTGTTCTTCAGGGATGGGAAGAACGTTATATCAGAAAAAAATTAAAAAATGACTACAACATGTTCGGGAGCGAAATGGACGAGGCTTATCCAAAGGTTGCCGGATATCTGAATGACCAGGCAGAGACTGGTTTTCTTCGGCTTAGAAACAGAATCCTGGTAAAGTCCATTCTGGAATTTTTGAATGACCATCAAAGAATTGATCTGGAAGGATTTATGAATTTCAGATCGGGTCAATATAAGAGAGAATTAAAGAAACAGATTGCGCGTGCTGTGAATGTTTATGCCCTTCAGCAGGAGCATGAAAGCTTTGTACGACTCCTGAAAAGATTTTTTGAATCCCAGCGGGATAACAAAAATACGATGCATATGGTCATCAATCACAAAGATGAAGTGTCATTTTACGATGACAAGCATTCCGTTCTGATAAATTCCGGTGCTGAAAGCGAAGATCACCCCATCAGTGTTTTGCTGAAACGTTCTCCGAATCACCTGATCGTTCATGTTGCAGCAGAAAAACAGTCTGGAATCGCCCAGATTGTTCAGGAAGTTTTTGGTGATAAGATGACCTATTGCAGGGGATGCAGCCTATGTAAAGAGAACTGATTGACAACATACTTTAAGTGGTATAATCTAAGACTATAGAAAGAAATAATGAAGGCACGATGAAGAGGACAATATCCTAATCGTTCGCATTTAGAGAGAAATGCCTGGGCTGTGAGCATTTTTGCGATGTTTGGGAAAAGACCGCCTCCGAGTTCCTCGCCGAACATGATTTGCGTAGGCTGGACGTTTATCCGCGTTAAGGATTCCAAGGAAAATCAGCTGCCAGTATAGTAGGCGGTCGTATTTTTGAATTTGGGTGGAACCACGGGTTTCTATCGCTCTCGTCCCATAGGAAGGACGGGAGCTTTTTAGTGTTGATGCCAAAGAATTTAAAGAATGATGAATAAATGATGAATAATGAATAAGAACAGGGAGTGATATGATCATGCTAAATGTAACCTTAAAGGATGGTTCGGTTCGTCAAGTGGAACAGGGTTCAACGGTTCTGGAATTGGCTGCTTCTATTTCTCAGGGTCTGGCCAGGGTTGCTGTTGCAGGCAAGGTGGACGGGGAGGTCAAAGACCTCTCGTTTCCGATAGAAGAGCATGCTAACGTAGAAATACTTACGCTTGATAATGAAGAGGGGCTGGAAGTAATGCGCCATTCAGCTTCCCACCTTTTGGCTCAGGCTGTGAAGAATCTTTTCCCGGGAACCATTCTGGGTATCGGTCCCGCGATTGCCAATGGTTTTTACTATGACTTTGACTCTGAATACACTTTCACACCTGAGGATTTAGGCAAGATCGAAGAGGAGATGCGCAAACTGGCCAAGAACGATTATCAGTTTGAACGCCGTGAGGTTACCCGTGAAGAAGCGATTGACTATTTCCAAAATAAAGGGGAAAAATACAAAGTAGAATTGATTAATGATCTCCCCAAAGATGCCAGAATATCCATGTACACGCAGGGGGATTTTACAGACCTCTGTGCCGGACCGCATGTTCCCGGAACAAAGGTATTGAAGGCCTTCAAATTGCAGAGCCTCGCTGGTGCATACTGGCGCGGCAGCGAGAAGAACAAAATGCTTCAGAGAATTTACGGTTTAGCTTTTGCCAAGACCTCTGATCTTGAGGATTATTTATTTAAGCTGGAAGAAGCCAAAAGGCGTGACCACCGGAAGCTTGGGATGGAGCTTGACCTTTTCAGTCTGCACGATGAAGGTCCTGGCTTTCCGTTCTTTCATCCGAAGGGTATGGTCTTAAGGAATACGCTGGAAGATTTCTGGCGCAGAGAGCACCAGAAAAGAGGCTATGTCGAGATCAGAACGCCTATCATTTTGAATACAGCTCTCTGGCAGCAGTCCGGGCACTGGGATCATTATAAGGAGAACATGTATTTCACCAAAATAGACAATGAGGACTATGCCGTTAAACCGATGAACTGTCCCGGCGGTATGATTATGTACAAGACGAAACTGCGCAGCTATCGGGACCTGCCGATCCGCTGCGGAGAGCTAGGTCTGGTGCACAGGCATGAACTATCGGGTGCTCTGCATGGTTTGTTGAGAGTAAGAAACTTTACACAGGATGATGCCCATATTTTTATGCTGCCGTCCCAGATCAAAGATGAGATCATTGGGGTCATTAATTTAGTTGATTATTTTTATAAAATATTTGGCTTTGCGTACCATGTTGAGCTTTCCACCCGGCCGGAGGATTCCATGGGCTCGGATCAGGATTGGGAAATGGCGACGAATGCCCTAAGAGATGCTTTAGAGGCCAAAGGGATGGATTACAAAATTAATCCTGGTGATGGAGCCTTCTACGGACCGAAAATTGATTTTCACCTGAAGGATTGTCTCGACAGAACCTGGCAGTGCGGAACCATCCAGTTGGATTTCCAGATGCCGGAGCGGTTCGACCTGACCTACATTGGGGAAGACGGGGATAAGCACCGTCCTGTTATGATCCACAGGGTTGTTTACGGAAGTATCGAGCGTTTTATTGCACTTCTGACCGAGCAGTACGCCGGCGCTTTCCCTGTTTGGCTTTCGCCTGAGCAGGTGCGCATTCTGCCGATCAGTGACAAGCACAGCGCCTATGCTGAAAAAGTCAAGGGGCTGCTTATGGATCGGGATATCCGCACCGCGCTTGATGAACGCCGGGAGAAAATCAACTATAAGATCAGGGAAGTACAGACAGATAAAATACCTTTTGCTTTGGTCGTCGGAGATAAGGAAGCCGAAGAGGGTACGGTATCCGTCCGTCGTTATGGAGAGCAGAAGACCAGCGTCATGGAATTGGAAGATTTTATTTCCTTGATTCAGGACGAAATAAGTACCAAAAAAATTTCGGCAGGCAATCAGGCTTGAACACTGGATTGACCAGCGGAAAACAATACAAATTCCGGAGAGTGGTGGGTAACTTGACTGAGAAAAAGAATTGGAATGAGTTGAAGTCAGGAGAGTCTTTGGTTGCATTTTTCTTGATTCGCAGGGTTGAAACGAAGACTACGGCTGGCGGAAACCGGTATCTTGATATCGTCTTAGGTGACGCCGGCGGGGAAATAACCGCAAGGATGTGGGACTGCAAGCAGGAAGATGAAACACTGTATCAAAGCAACATGCTTGTAAAGATCAAAGGCAGTATGGCGGAATGGCAAGGCAAGAAACAAGTTAAGATCGATAAAATCCGTGCAGTTGTTGAGGACGATCAAGTTGACATTAATGCGTTTATACCTGTGGCGCCGTATAGTCCAGAAGCAATGTACGCTGAGCTTCTGCAATACCTCGCCGGGATGGAGAATGTCAAAATAAGAGAAACCGTTCAGCTTCTTCTGACGGAAGCCGGAGAGAAACTGCTGATTCATCCGGCTGCTGTGCAGAATCATCATGCCTTAAGGTCGGGACTGCTGTATCATACGCTGACAATGCTTAAAGCTGGAGAAAAACTAGCGGATGTCTATACTTTCCTGGATAAAGATCTTCTTTATGCCGGGATCATGCTGCACGATGTTGCCAAGCTTGATGAAATTGATGCCAACGCCCTCGGGATTGCTACGGAGTATACTGTTGAGGGGCAGCTGTTAGGCCATATTGTTCAAGGAATCAAGAAAATTGAAAAGGCTGCAGACAAAGTGGGTCTCGATGAGGAGACCAGTCTCCTTCTTCAGCATATGCTGCTTTCGCACCATTATGAGCCGGAATTTGGCAGTCCCAAGAGACCGATGTTTCCGGAGGCAGAAATCCTTCATTATCTGGATATCATTGACGCCAGGATGTTTGATATGGAGAAAGCCCTGAATGAAACCGAGCCGGGATATTTTACGGATAGGCTCTGGACGCTCAATAACAGAAGGTTATACAAGAGGTGAAAAAATGTCAAAAAGAAATGCAGTGAAAATATGGGGAAAGATGCTTTGTTTGCTTGTTATAGCCTTTTTGTTGCTGACTGGCTGCGGGATTCTGGGAGGCGGCGGTCAGGACGTACCTTCGGATGACTCGGGAAACTACGCGATCAAGGTCGGACTGATTACCGGCCAGGACGGAATCGAGGATATTTATTCTGAAAAAGCCTGGGAAGGACTGCAAAAGGCACAACAGGAACTAAACGCCGGGGTCGGCTATGTTAAGGTCAAGAATGATAAAGACTATCCGTCGGGGCTTGCCGAGCTTAAATCCCAGGACTGTCAGGTCATATTTACCATAGGTTCCGCTGCCGTTCCGGCAACCCTGGAAGCGGCAGAAAAAAACCCTAAAATCACCTATGTCTGTCTGGACAGCACGATCGAGGGGACCATACCTGACAATGTTCTGGCCGTGTCCTATAGAGTAGAGGAAGCTGCTTTTCTGGCAGGGTATCTGGCGGCAAAAAGGACGGAAACAAATGTCGTTGGTTTTATCTCAGGGGACAATAAAGAAGCAGCACAGCCTTACTTTTATGGTTTCAAGAGCGGAGTACGGTTCGTCAATCCCAACTGTGAGCTTTTGAAAGGAAATGCCGCCACTTTCACCAATAAGACCAGGGTCGAAGAAATGGCGGAAGCGATGGTCAATTCTGATGCCGATGTTATTTTTCATAGCGCAGGTCTGGCAGGAAAAGCAATGATTGAAGTCATGGAGGAAAAAGGCAAGTATGCGATAGGTGCCGACATCGATCAAAATGATCTGGCGCCTCAGACTGTCCTTACTTCAGTCATCAAGGAGAACGGCAAGGTTGCTTACGAAATCATCAAACAAATTGAAGAGAACACCTTGGCGTCCGGTAAAAATGTATCGTATGGCTTAGCAGAGAATGCCGTCGGTTTGGCAGAGACAACTGAATCTATGGTTCCGGAAGAAACCTATACCAAAATAAATGAATATAAGCAAAAAATTATTGACGGAAAGATCACGGTTCCGGCCAATGAAAATGAAACATTTAAAATCACATATTAGATGATTGACATTGAACGCTGAACTATGTATAATATTCATGCCAAGTAGAAGCCATCCGCTTCTCACCTCATGACGTAATGCCGATGAGGTCCTAGTGAGTTTTCCAGCAGGATTATGCTCATTTTGTATGATGAAGACGGGTGGAATACCGTCTTTATTTTTTTATACTTTTTGGCTCGTTGTAAGTAAAAAAATTGGAGGTGATTCGCTATTAACAAAGATTTACGGATTAATGAAGAAATCCGGGCTCGGGAAGTTCGATTAGTAGGTGAAGAAGGAGAACAACTCGGGATCATTCCTATTAAAGATGCCTTGAGCGTCGCTGCTGAAAAAGCGCTTGATTTAGTGGAGATTGCTCCTGCTGCCAAACCACCGGTTTGTAAGGTGATGGATTATGGGAAATATAAATATGAGCAGGCGAAGCGTGATAAAGAAGCCCGTAAGAAGCAGAAGGTTGTTGAAATTAAAGAAGTCAAGCTCCGCCCGAATATTGAAGACCATGATTTTATGACCAAGGCGCGCAATGCCCAACGCTTTTTAGGCGATGGCGATAAAGTTAAAGTTACCATCATGTTTAGAGGACGGGAGATAACACACCCAGACCATGGTAAAGTATTGTGTTTACGAATGGCTGAATTTCTTCGTGAAGAAGCTCTTGTCGAGCGTGAACCCAAAGTCGAAGGCCGCAATATGGTTATGATTTTAGCTCCTTCCGCACATAAACACGATTAAAATGAAAAGGGGGTTATCATAAATGCCTAAAATGAAAACACATCGTGGAGCTGCCAAGCGTATTAAGAAAACGGCTACCGGCAAAATTGTTTGTTATCATGCGTATAAAAGCCATATCCTGGAGAAGAAGTCGCCAAAGCGTAAACGGAATCTTCGCAAAGCGGCGGTTATGCATAGTACCGACGCGAAGCGTATTGCTCGTCTGATCGCTTATGTTAAATAAGAATATCACTTAAAGGAGGTCTTTAAAAATGGCCCGTGTAAAAAGAGGCGTCAGAGCACATGAACGCCATAAAAAAATATTAAAATTAGCCAGAGGATATAGAGGACGTAAGAGCAAACTTTTCAGAATGGCCAAACAGCAAGTCGTTAAATCGATGGCGTATGCTTATGTTCACCGCAAACAGAGAAGACGCGATTTTCGCAAACTGTGGATCACCAGGATTAATGCAGCTGCCCGAATGAATAACATTACGTATAACCGGCTGATGTACGGTCTGAAGCTGGCCAATGTCAATATCAACCGCAAAATGCTGGCCGATTTGGCAGTCAATGATCCTGCAGCTTTTACCAAACTTGTAGAAGTTGCCCAAAGCAAACTTGAAAACACCCATGCAAAAGCTCAGGCAAATGCTTAAGTCAAGAATACCTATGAATCTTTGGAGTTCGGTCTTTTCAGGACCGGACTCCTGCTCTATTTCAGGTAGTCCGGGAGGATCATCATGATTGTTTCTTTGCAGAATGGACAGGTCAAGCATGTGGTATCCCTGCATGATAAAAAAGGCCGTAAAGAATATAGGGAATTCCTTGTAGAAGGCAAACGTTTTGTACAGGAAGCCATTCTCAGGCAAGCGCAGCTTAAGAAAGTTTATTATACGGCCCAGGACGCAGCGACAGGACCATCAGATCCGCAGTACTCCTTAAATATTTCCGGACTGGTGACGGAGGTACGTGCGCTGGGAATAGAAGCTGAAGAGGTGTCTGAAGCGGTGATGCGCAAAATGAGCGCTACAGAAGAGCCTCAGGGTATCCTTGGAATCATCCGGAGAACTGAATTTGACTGGCAGGATATCAAGGTTCGGAAAGATACCATTCTTCTCGTCGTCGATGGAATCCAGGACCCGGGTAATTTGGGCACGATTTTAAGAACCGCCCTGGCTGCAGATGTCAAGCAAATCATTTTGACAAAAAAAACGGTGGATCTTTATAATCCTAAAGTTCTGCGCAGCAGTATGGGCTCCGTTTTTTCTGAAGTGATCCTAACGGATAAAACGCCTGAAGAAATAGCAATTTTTTGCAGACAAAGAGAATGTTCCATGGTCGTGTCTACCATGGGTGGGACTTCCATATTTAAGACGAACATTTGTGAAGACTATCCTTTGGCGTTAATTATTGGCAATGAGGCTGCGGGGCCGTCAGCTTTTTTTATGGAAAAGGCCGCTAAGCAGTATTCCATTCCAATGTTTAACAATGTTGAATCACTGAATGCGTCAATGGCTGCCGGAATATTCCTTTATGAAATGCGAAGACAGGGACAATTCTTGTAAACCATGATTGAAAATGATATAATTCTGATCAGGCAAAGAAAACAATGACTTTGCTTTCCGAACCTAAGCCGAGGAAAGGTGGGCTCAAAATGTCAGCGCCTGATTATTTTTGGAAAGCCTTCGAGGCAACCGGTTCTCCCCAATTATATCTTTTATACAAGAACAACGACAAATTGACAAGTGACAATGAACGGAACAAAAGGCAGGCAGGCCTCTAAAGGGAGGACCGACCCAGACTGAAAGTCGGCCAGGCAGGCAGCTACCTCAACATGGGAGTCTTGAGGTTGAAGTTCATTCCGGGAGTTAACCGGTTGGCAGCCGTTACCAGCTTATGAAGTGTGAACTGTGATTTGACGCATGGTCAAAAAAGGGTGGTACCACGGGAAACCTAACTCTCGTCCCTAGAGGACGAGAGTTTATTGTTTTTTTACATGAATTCATTGCTGAAAGGGTGACCACAATGCGAGAAGAAATAAAGAAGATTAAGGAAGATACACTGGAGCAACTGACGAAGCTGACTTCGTCGGAAGAGCTTCAGGAGCTAAAAGTCCGGGTGATGGGCAAAAAGGGATCACTCACATCCTTGCTGAAGCAGATGGGTCAGCTCAGTGCGGAAGAGCGTCCCCAAATGGGGCAGATCGTCAATGAACTACGCAGCCAGCTCGAAGATGCCTGGGACAAAAAATGGAAGGAATTCGAAAAGAATGCTTTGGAAAGCAGACTTAGGGAAGAACGGATCGATATCAGTCTGTCAGGGTATTCTTTGCCTCAGGGGCACCAGCATCCTCTAAGCAAAGTGATCGAGGAAATTGAAGATATTTTTATGGGCATGGGTTTTACGATCGCTGAGGGACCAGAAATAGAAACGGATTACTATAACTTTGAAGCGTTGAACCTGCCGAAAGACCATCCGGCCAGGGATATGCAGGATACGTTTTTTATCACCGAGGATATTCTGCTTCGGACGCAGACCTCGCCGGTCCAGATCAGAACCATGGAAAAATTAAGGCCCCAGCTTCCGGTCAAGATCATTGCGCCAGGGAAAGTTTTCCGCAACGATGATGATGCAACCCACTCACCGATGTTCCATCAGGTAGAGGGGCTGCTGGTTGATAAGGGAGTCAGAATGTCCGATCTTAAAGGACTGCTTCTGTACTTCTCCAGACAAATGTTCGGCGAATCCCGGGAAATCCGCTTGAGGCCGAGCTTTTTCCCGTTTACGGAGCCCAGTGCTGAAGTTGATGTGTCCTGCATGCTTTGCGGCGGTGCAGGCTGCAGGCTGTGCAAAGGAACCGGCTGGATTGAAATCCTGGGGGCCGGGATGGTTCATCCGCATGTGCTGGAGATGGGTGGATATGATCCTAAGGAAGTAACAGGCTTTGCTTTCGGCATGGGCGTAGAACGGATTGCCATGCTGAAATACGGCATTGAAGATATGCGGCTGCTTTTTGATAACGACATCCGCTTCCTGGAACAGTTCTAGGACATTGATCTTACGCTGGAACTGTGGCACACAGACCCAGCTATGAAGGTTTAAATGTCTAGTTATTTAGAGAACGGTATCCTAGAAATAGTTTGAATGATTGTATAGATAGATTGTTTTTATTTATCATATAACATGTTGATGTACTGGAGGATGCTCTGATGAGAGTAAGTATGGAATGGCTGAAACAATACCTCGAACTCAGTCTCAGCCCTGAGGAATTGGCAGAAGTCCTGACCAGGGGCGGGATTGAAGTTGAAGGGGTAGAATGCTTGAATAAAGGATTCACAGAAGTCTATATCGGTGAAATTCTGGATATCCAGCCCCATCCCGATGCCCAAAAACTGCAGGTATGCCGTTTGAATACCGGCAGGGAAGAACTGACCATTGTTACGGGTGCCTCGAATGTTCTTGTCGGGGATAAAGTACCGGTAGCCGTTCCGGGAGCGGTGCTTCCGGGGGGTAAAGAGATTCAACCGGTCGAGATGAGAGGCGTAAAATCGTATGGGATGCTTTGTTCCGATAAGGAACTTGAGATCGAAGCTGTCGGTCAGGAACGCAGTAAAGGCGGGATCCTGATCCTGTCTCCTGACGCGCCTGTCGGTGAGAGCCTGGAAGCCTATCTTGGTCTGCAGGACAGCGTCCTGGAACTGGAACTTTACCCTAACCGGCCGGATTGTCTGGCGATGGTCAATGTTGCGAGAGAGGCCGGAACTTTGCTCGGGAAAAAGCCTGTTTTGCCGGAATGGGCCCGCGAGGAAATGCCTTCCTGGCCGGAAGATGTCAGGCAGAAGGTTGAAATTGAAGATCCGGAACTTTCCTGGCGTTATTCGGCGCTGCTGGTGGATGATGTCGTCATTCAACCCTCGCCGCTTTGGATGCAGAACCGGCTTCGGGCTGCCGGGGTCCGTCCGATCAATAATATTGTCGATATTACCAACTACTGCATGCTGGAAATGGGACAGCCGCTTCATGCGTTCGACCGGGATAAACTTCGGGGTACGGTCAGAGTCCGCAAAGCTAAACAAGGTGAAACCATGGTCAGCCTGGACGGCATCGAAAGAAGACTGGAACCTGATATGCTGGTGATCGCCGATGATAACGGGCCGCAAGCCATTGCCGGTGTCATGGGCGGCCTGGAAAGTGAAGTGACCGGCAAGACCTGCAGGATCCTGTTTGAATCAGCACATTTTCTCGGTTCGAGTGTCCGGCGTACCAGCAGAAAGCTGGGACTCCGTTCGGAATCTTCCAGCCGTTTTGAAAAAGGGGTTAATCCTTACTGGACGGTTCCCACCCTGGGCAGAGTGGCAGAATTGCTGCTGGAACTCGAGGCAGGTGTACCGATGTCCTTTACGGAAAAAGTCTGTGCACTTCCGCCCAAGGTCCGGATTGAAATAGCGGTTTCCACGGTTAACCAGGTCCTGGGTGTGGAATATGCGGATCAGGAAATTGAAAAGGTTTTTGAAGCTCTTGACTTTGAATATCTGAAATTGTCTGACTGCCGGTACAGTGTCGAAATTCCTTCCTACAGGCAGGACCTTAAAATTGAAGTTGATTTGATTGAAGAGATTGCCCGCATCATCGGCTATGATAAGATTCCTACCACCCTGCCGCAGGGCAGCCAAACGCAGGGGCGCAGAACACCCGAACAGGCTTTCCGATACAAACTGCGTAAGATCCTGATCAAAGCCGGGATGAACGAGGTCATTTCCTACTCTTTCAGCAATAAAGAAATGGATGATCAATGGGGGTCAGAAGGCCGGAATATCCCGCTCTTAAATCCATTAAGGGAAGAATTAGGAACGATGAGGACGTCACTCTTACCCGGACTATTGGAGATTGCGTCCAGAAATACCGCCAGACGCAACACGGATCTGCTGCTGTTTGAAATCGGCAATGTCTATTTGCCAAAAGAGCTGCCGTTAAAGAAGCTGCCCGATGAGGTTTCCCGGATTGCCGGCTTGGCGCAGGGGGAAAGCAAACGTCACTGGCTGAATTCGCAGGTGAAATTTGATTTCTTTTATGTTAAAGGGATACTCACACAGATCACGGAAGAATGCGGAATGGAATTTGAATATCGGAGAATTGACGAAGGTAAGTACTGCAGCCTGCTTCATCCCGGGAGGTCCGCAAATATTTACTGCAATGGTGAGTACCTTGGTATTCTCGGTGAAATCTATCCGCAGCTCGACCAGAGATGGGACCTGCAGCGCCCGGTGCTCTTTGAGCTTGATTTTGGAGCGCTGTTCAAGAATGCCAATCTCACGGTTGTTGCCAAATCGTACCCGCGTTATCCGGCAATTCAGCGTGACCTGGCCGTTGTCGTTCCGGAAGAGGTATCCGCAGAAGATATTAAGAAAAAGGTAATGGCACTCGGCGGGAAATTCCTGAAAGAAGTAGAGCTGTTCGATGTGTATCAAGGACAGCCCGTTCCGGCGGGACACAAAAGCCTTGCCTTTACGATGCGTTACCAGTCTGCAGAACGAACCTTGAAAGATGAAGAAGTGAACGCCTTTAATTCCGACATCCTTTCGGGAATACAGCAGGAATTTGGGGCAAAATGGCGAAAATAAACAATAATGATGCGAGCTCAACAAGGTACTAGACAGGAGAGCGGGTGAAGACGGTGAATCCGGAAGAGCAAAAAGTATCGGTTCTGATTTTCGGAGAACTTCATGTTATTCGCGGCAAGGGATCTGAGGAATATATCAAAAAACTCGCCCATGATGTCGATAAAAGAATGGAAGAAATTGCGTTGAAATTTCCGAAGCTTCCAGCACATCAGGTAGCTATCCTGGCAGCGCTTAATTTTGCAGATGAATTGGCAACCATAAAAGAAGAACAGATGACGCTTCTTAACATGTTAGGAGAAAGCGGCGGCGAATAATTTTTTTACCATCTGACGGTGATTAAGAAATGGTCGATCCCGCTTATTATTCGGCCATTTCTTTATTATTTATCGCAGGCGCCCAGTCTTTTTTTTGTTTATCAGGAAATGATAGAATAAAATGAAACAAACGGAGGTGTTACAATGAAAGGAATTGTCACTGTAATAGGAAAAGATAAAGTCGGGATCATCTATGGCGTTACCAAGATTCTGATGGAGAATAATGTAAACGTGGAGGATATCAGCCAGACGATTTTGCAGGATTATTTCACCATGATGATGCTGGTCAACCTTTCCAACATAAAATGCGATTTCAGTGTTCTGAAGGAAGAGCTTGATGCCTTCGGCAAAGAGATCGGATTGTCGGTGAAGATTCAAAGAGAAGAGATCTTCGACTATATGCACAATATTTAACTTACAGGTAACAAGGGTTGACAAGTTGCCAGCCGGAAACAGGGGAAGTCTTTTGGAGGTAAATAATGAATCTCTATAAAAATATTTTTGAAACCACCCGCATGATCGAGAAAGAAAAACTGGATATCCGGACCATCACGATGGGCATTTCTTTGCTTGATTGCATCGACTCTTCGGGAGAAAAGGCCCGCCAAAGAATTTATGACAAAATTACCAGGTTGGCACAAAATCTTGTCAAAGTGGGCAATGAAATCGAAACTGAATATGGCATTCCCATTATCAATAAACGAATTTCAGTCACCCCGATGGCCATCATCGCTTCCGGGAGTGAAGAAGAAAGCTATGTCGAGTTTGCGAGAACGCTGGACAAAGCAGCCCAGGAGGTCGGCGTTAACTTTATCGGAGGCTTCTCCGCTCTGGTGCAGAAAGGCTTTACGAAAGGTGACAGAATCTTAATTGAATCCATCCCTGAGGCTCTGAATGAAACAGAACGGGTATGTTCGTCTGTGAATGTGGCCAATTCCAAAGCCGGCATCAACATGGATGCAGTGAAGATGATGGGAAAAGTAATTAAAGATACGGCTTATTTGACCAGGGACAGAGACTCTCTGGGTTGTGCGAAGCTGGTGGTGTTTGCGAATGCCGTCGATGACAATCCGTTTATGGCGGGCGCCTTCCACGGGGTTGGCGAACCCGAAGTTGTGATCAATGTCGGCGTCAGCGGTCCCGGCGTCGTCAAATGTGCCATGGAGAAAGTCAAGGGAGAACCCTTGCATGTCGTAGCCGAGAACATTAAGAAGACTGCCTTTAAAATTACCCGGGCCGGCCAGCTGGTTGGCAACGAAGTATCCAGAAGACTGGACGTACCGTTCGGTATTTTGGATTTGTCCCTGGCCCCAACACCGGAAATCGGAGACAGTGTGGCCAGGATTCTTGAAGAAATGGGCTTGGAAGCCTGCGGAACCCATGGCACGACGGCAGCCCTGGCCATGCTGAATGACGCTGTCAAAAAAGGCGGCATCATGGCTTCCTCCTCCGTAGGGGGATTAAGCGGAGCGTTTATCCCGGTCAGCGAAGATGAAGGAATGATCAATGCGGTTAAGTGCGGTGCACTGACCTTTGACAAGCTCGAAGCGATGACCAGTGTCTGCTCCGTAGGACTGGATATGATTGCGATACCCGGAGATACGAAGGAATCGACGATCTCAGCCATGATTGCAGACGAAGCCGCAATCGGCGTCATCAATAATAAAACGACCGCAGTCCGTGTTATCCCGGTATATGGCAAAGGGGTCGGCGATACTGCCGAGTTCGGCGGTTTGCTGGGCTATGCGCCAATCATGGCGGTCAATCCATACAGCGCGGAAGAGTTCATTAACCGGGGTGGCAGAATTCCAGCGCCGATTCACAGCTTCAGGAATTAACAATTGCCAATTGACATAAACACAAAAAAAGCCACATCACCAGAAAGAGTGGCTTGAAATTGGGGAAATGGGAAGAGATTAATTTTTCTCAGGATCTTCCGGAGCTTTCGGAGCTACCATGGTCGTTTTCTCAATGCGCTTCAACTTGTTCATCGCTTTAGACATTAACTGATTGGCATGGCTGATATATAATTTGCAAGCATTCGGGTCCGCTGCGGCCATTTCTTTGATGGCGATAAAGAGTTCCTCCAATCCTTTGGTTATCAGCTCAAAGCGGGCATCTGCCTGGCTCATGGAGAGGTTGAGCTTTAAGAGCTTGCTTTCGTATTCTATCTCGGCGATGTGCTTAGCTGCTGCATTTTCATTTTCCAGGACGTCAAGCTTCCGCTGCAGCTTCAAAACATTTCCCTGCTCGGCCCATACGGCTTGCAGGTTATCCGTGGCTTCTTTTTTCGCCCGGTCGCGCTCATCTGATAATTTGGAGATTTTATCTTTTTGCTCAGCACAGACTTTCTGCAGGTCTTCTTTCCCGGCAAGCTCCTGGTTCCTAACATATACCGCCTGCTGCAGCTGCTGCTTGCTCATGCTGCCTGCATCATTCTCAGCGATAAACGCATCCCGCTGATCTTCCGGGAGCCCAAGAAGAATGAGGGCCTGGGTGTAGGTCAAATTCGCCACCGGTGGCGAATTTGACATTTCCTGATCTTCGGATGAGACGAGCAGTTTAATCCCATATTCATCGAAGACTTGTATCAGTTTTTCTGCAGTTCTTTGAGAATAACTTACTGATTCCTCCAGCCACTTGCCCCACTCACCATGCGGCAGCAGCGCTTTGGCTTCCTTCAGGCGTTTTCCTACTTCGACGGCGCTGGCCAGCAGAATTTTATTGGTTTGTTGTCTTATCGTATTGATTTCAGCCGCGATGACAGGCGGCGTGCGTTCTGTCAGCAAATCACGCATATTGATACCGTTCTTTCCTGTTCTTTATTGACATCATATGGGATAAGCCTGACAATCGTGACAAAAGGTCTAAATAGATAAGGTATCATGAAGGGTAAGCGCAAAAAATATTTGAAGTATTAAAATGGCGGCCACACGGCCGCCATTCTTTTCGTCGCTTCGCTTAAACTTGCGGTGGATTACCGCTTGCTTCCCAAGACATGAGAGTAATTGATTGAATGGACATGAAGGGTATTATAGAATTTGTTGGAGCACACTTCAAATAAAAAAATTGAAGCTGATTATGTAAAGAAAAGTGAAGCTTATGATTACGCCTTCTTGGTCAGAACTTTGTCTAATATAGCATCAATGTGCTCCTGGGTACCAGGCTTGCATACTACTTGCAAAGGCTGGACCTGTATGAATTGATTGTGATCATCGGCAGATGTCACAAACACGATGCTGCATGTTGACATAAAATCGGATTGCCTTACATGTTTGGCGGTTTCGAGACCAGTCAACTTTTTCATGCTATTGTCAAGAAAAAGAAGGTCAAAAATCATATCACGCTTATTCAGCTCTTCGAGAAGCTCTTCACCACTTCCAAATTGGTAAATATCAAATAAAACCCCCTTTTCTTTTTCATATAAATGAATGAATGCTTCCAATAACTGGCGACACAACGGCCTGTCATCACAAATGCCGATAGTAAGCAAAACATCTCCCTCCAAAAACCTGTTTATCCAACTAAAAAGGTATTAAGTTCATTATATATTGACAATAATACAAATACAAGGGTAATAAATACTCTTATACTTTGTTAAGAATGCTATTCATAATTGCTAAAGTAAAGCAGGGTGATAAAACATGGAAATTGATTACAAAGCATTAGGCGAGCGGATTGCGAAAAGGCGCAAGGTTTTGAATCTGACCCAGGATAACGTCGCTGAAGCAACAGGGCTCAGCAACAACCATATATCCAATATAGAGAACAATCATTCTATCCCCAGTATCGAATCATTGCTTAAAATATGCGAGGCTCTGGACATCACACCAGATTATTTTTTGCTGGGTATTTTCAGACAAACGAATGACAGTCTGCTTTCTCAGATTAATCAAAAAATTAAGCTGTGCGATGAGAGAAAGCTGGAACTGGTTGATCATTTCATGACTTGGGTAGTTAATGAAAAACTATAGTATGTCAATAGGGTTTATCGTCCTAAGATATACTTGCTTTGGTGATGATGATGCGATTAAAGATACGTGATGTTCGTGAAGATCATGATCTAACGCAACAACAAGTTGCGGAATACCTAATGTGCGATCAATCTTTATACTCCAAATATGAGCGAGGGGAGCGTGATGTTCCGCTAAATATCATGATTAAACTCGCACAGTTTTATAAAACCAGCATTGACTACTTGGTCGGGCTTACAGAAAATAAACAGCCTTACCGCTGAGCTGATAAAGTCAAACAGGGTGATAAGATTTGAAGATTGATTACAAAGAATTAGGCGAACCGATTACAATAAGGTGCAAGGTGTCTAAGCAACAACCACATTTCCATAACGTGGGTAGTTGATGAAAAACTATAGTTTCAAAAAGTGCGACTTTTTTTAGTATATTAGAAAGTATAATGCTTTCTGATACATAAGTAGCCTTTTTCAGTAAAGGGCTGCTTTGTTATTTTTAGAATTAATTTCCACATATTTTAATTTTTTAGAAGGATAGCAGTGAATTTTCACGAATATCAAATTAAAAAGTAACCGGATTGATTCTTTCCCAGATCCATCAGGTTATAGCTGCGGAAGCCCCGATCAGTAGGCAAGCGAGGGCATAAAAATACCAGATTAAGCACATTCTAACGAACCAGATCAGTTTATCGAAGAAAGACTTGATGAAAGAAGTTTATAAGCTGTTTGGATTTATTGGGGGGGGCTGAATGGAGGAACTAATTTCAAATATAGTAAGTATTTCCGAACCTAGTTCGGAAATACCACTAAAAGAGAGGTATATACAAACTTAGTTTGGGAATACCGTAGTTATATAACATGGAAGGCAATCCGCCCACATCGTGTGGCGGAAAAAAATTCACTGAAATTATTTGAATTATGTTATAATATGGGTATTATGGTTATATTTCACTGACTAAATGAGAAATAAAGCTAAGTTTGGAGAGTGATATTCTTGCCACTATTTACAGAAGATGAAGTCCGAAGTAGAGCTCAAGTCGAAGTAAAAAAAAGTTTTACGGGGAGCGCAAGAGAGATAGTATTAGCTGAGTCAAAAAAGTTTAGTAAGTCTGTTTCTTATGATATTTTTTTGTCTCATAGTATTCGAGATGCAGAACTAATATTAGGAATAAAAGCTATCTTTGAGGATTTGGGTTATAAGGTTTATATTGATTGGATTGATGATCCGCAATTAGATAGAAGTAATGTAAATAAAGATACAGCTTCAAAATTAAGAGAAAGAATGACTGCTTCAAAATCTCTTTTCTATGTAACGACAGATAATGCTACTAATTCAAAGTGGATGCCGTGGGAATGTGGATACTTTGATGGTTTAAAGGAAAAAGTCGCTATATTGCCTGTTAAGAAGACAATCTCTTATGAATTTAATGGCCAGGAGTATTTAAATTTATATCCTCATTGTAGGAAGAGTAGATCGACTTCTGGCAAGGATGTAATTTTTATATATAAGGATAACAATCGATATACATTATATGATTATTGGGTTAAAACACCTAATGATAAGTTGGAGTGGAAGTAAAATATGGAAATAAAAGTAGCTCATTTGAATATGATACAAGGTGTTATAAACAGAATGGCAAATAATTCATTTATGCTAAAAGGTTGGAGTGTCGTTCTTGTTTCTGCACTATTTGCATTAGCAGCCAAAGACGCGGAAATATTATTCGTGTATCTTGCTTATTTACCGACAATAGTATTTTGGGGATTGGACGGATATTTTTTACGACAGGAGCGTTTATTTAGAAAGCTCTATGATAATGTAAGGATATTACCCGAGAATGAAATAAATTTTTCTATGAATACTTCTTCTTTAGAAAAGAATGTGGATAGCTGGATATCAGTAGTTTTTTCAAAAACGATATGGCCATTTTATACTGTTTTATTGTTTTCTATTATTGCTGTTACATTTATAAGTATTATTTTGGGAGGTAAAAACTAATGGCTAGGAGATGTTTTTACAGCTTTCATTACAAGCCTGATAACTGGAGAGTAGCAAAGATAAGGAATATTGGAGTTATTGAGGGCAATAGACCTGCATCAGATAATGATTGGGAGACAATTGTTGGAGGCGGTGATGCAAAGATTGAGAAATGGATTTCTGAACAAATGCAGGGGCGTACTTGTACAATCGTACTTATTGGAACAAATACTGCTAATAGAAAGTGGATAAATCACGAGATAGTAAAGTCTTGGGATAAGGGTATGGGAGTTTTTGGAATATACATTCATAATATTGAGAATAGTGCTTGTGAACAATGTAATAAAGGTAATAATCCTTTTGATTATATTACTCATGGACCTACAAAGAAAAAACTTTCAACAATTGTTAAGACTTATAACCCTCCACAAATAACAAGTTCAGGCGTGTATAATTATATAGCAACAAATATTGAAGATTGGATTGAAGAAGCCATAGATATTAGAAATAGGAATGTTTAGTTGTTTTATTTAAGGGGCCGATATCGTGTCGGCCTCCTAGTTATGGGGCCTCCCACGTTACATAACAGTGAATTCCCAAAATCGGAGAGAATATGTACGTAATAACCAGACTTCGGGAATTCACGAAACGTTATCGGAAAGATGAGGCGAGGCCACCGCGTCCTGCGGTGTGGATTAAACTTAGTTAATTATTAGCTTGTAACAATTCCGCAAGCTATGTTTATAAAAATTTTGTATATTTATGTAAAATAAAAAAGGAGTTTTACATCATATCACAGAATAATCATGTCGGGAGTGATGTGAATAAATGGATATTAAAACACTTGGGGTTAAAAGTAAGTATGAGACATTAGTCAATATTCTTGATAAGCTACGATTAGAGGCTCCTGTAGAATTTAAGCGATATCATCCTATTGAAAGTGATATTGAAAAAGTTAATCAGGCAAGAGCAAGGACTTTTATTCATCTCTATTTAAAAGTCAAATTTGGAATGTTAGATTTTAAAGATAGGGAAAAGTATATAACTGATGATCCTTATGATGGTGGTATTGATGCATATTATATTGATGATGAGAGGAAAAATATTTATTTCATTCAGTCAAAGTTTAGAACTAATGAGAATAACTTTGAAACAAAAGAAATCTCATTAGCCGAAATACTTAATATGGAAATAGATAGAATTTTAGCAGGAGAACTTATTGACGAATATAGCAACGAATACAATAGCAAAGTCAAAGGAATGATCGATAGAATCAAAAGTATTGAAGACATTGCTAGGTATAATTACCAGGTCGTTCTATTAGCAAACATAAAAGGCGTTAATGACATTACTCTTAAAAAACTTACAGCTGGGTTTCCTTGCAAGGTATTTGACTTTAATAAGTGTTATGATAACTTAGTGTTTCCTGTTGTTTCTGGAACATATTATAATGAGGCCGATTTATTTATTAATTTAAACTTAGCCAATAAAGAATTTAGCCAATCCAGAATAAGTTACCCAGTTGAAACAAGTTATAGTAATTGTGAGATTACAATTTTGTTCGTCCCTACTTTAGAAATCGCAAAAACATTATATAAGTATAAGAATTCGATATTAAAACATAATCCTAGAAGTTATTTGGATTTATCATATAATCAAGTCAATAGAGAAATAGCACGGACTATTAGGGATAAGTCAACTAATGAATTTTCTTTGTTTAATAATGGTATTACCATACTTTCTGACGAAACTAGTTTGAATGAACGAATTGGGCAAAAAGGTAAAGGGCAACTACATATAAAAAACCCACAGATAATAAATGGAGGACAAACTGCTTACACATTAAGTAAAGTTTACGAGGAAAGCCTTAAAGCAGGATCAACAGATCAGATTTTTTTAAATAAAGAAGTTATGCTAAAAATTATTACTTTTACAGGTAATGAAGAATTAACTAAAGATAAAATAAAGAGCAAAGAAGATATTCTGAAACTAATTGAGGAAATATCAAAAGCAACAAATCAGCAGACAGCTGTAAACGATTCGGATAGAATCTCTAATGATAAAATTCAAATGGAACTACAAAAATATATTTTTGAGAATTTTGGTTATTTTTATGAGAGAAAAAAAGGTGAGTTTTATGACGGATTACAAAATAGATATATAGACAAGTCTAAAATCATTGATAGAGAAGCATTTTTAAGAGCTTGTTATTCAATCGCAGAATTACCATCACCAGCTAGAAGAAACAGCCAGAAGGACTTATTTAAAAAAGATATATTAAATAAAGTTCTGCAGAGTAGATCATTTGAAGAAATGTTTTTCGCTTACTCAATATTTAAAAAGCTTGATCAAATTCAAAAAGTATATAACAGACAGCCGAATAATAAATTTGGGGTGGTAAATTATGGTTATGCATTAAGATATGGCAAATTAGCTGTTATTACTGTTGCTTATTTATTATTGCCTGTAAAAGTCACTCCTTTTAATATTGAAGAATTGGTAGAAGAATTAGCCAGTCATGTACTGGATATGTGGATTGGTTTTGAAGATTATGTAAAAGAGCAGCCTCATAACAAAGATTACTTTATTAGAATGGAGGACATAGCTACTGGAGATATTACATTAGAGGTAAACTTCGATGGTTATTATAAAGGGCGAACATTGATTAACGATATTCGAAGTTATTTCTCAGCTAATTTAGTTAATAAAGAAATTGCGGCAACTATTCAAGACTAGCAAATCAATTTTGGGTATACAATTCTTTTGACAAAAGTTGTATACCTTTTTCATAGTTTACCCTGAAAAGATCAAGTTAAAAAAAACAGTAAGGGTGCGACGTCCTGTCGCACTCTGACTTAGGGGGGCCTCATCCATCCGATAACAGCGTGTTTTCGACACTTTGTAAATATGAATGCAGTTGGAACGCGTCGCAAACACGCGAACCGTTATATAAAATCGCGCGCACGGACCGCCACATCGTGTGGCGGGATAATTTTCAGGAAAATATTTGTAGATTGATTAATAAGGAGTAGTATTTTATGGAACTAAGCCCGCTTAAAGTCCAAATTCTGCTTTCGCTTTCTAAAGAAATATATCTTAATGGCTCTAAAGATTTTATTGTTAATGCGCTAGCAAAAAACGGTATATTTAATTTTAAAGAGATTGATGACAATATTAAGGAATTGGTTGATATCGGTCATATAGGAGAACAAATAAACGATTTTTATGTTCTCAAGTTCACAGGTATTAGATATCTTATTGACCATAATTTGACTGACAATATTGATATTTTAATTAAGCTTATGCAGATCCATCAAGAGTTTACAAACATATCGAATAAGCTACAGGGTTCTTTAAGCGAAGCCGAAATTAGAGTTCAAACACTTACTGCTAAAAATATACAGATGGAATATAGATTAAATAATCAAGTAGAAGAAATGCAGTCTATGAAAACAAAATATATTGAGATATTTGGTGTGTTTATAGCAATATTTTCAATTTTTGGTTTAAATATCAGCTTTATAAAAGAAATATCACAAGCGACCCAATTATTTAATTTGTTTTCCTCTTTATTGATTGTTAATGGAACAATGATTTTATCAATAATGATATTGTTATTAGCTATAAAGTCTTTAATATTAAATGAATATATAAAGATTAAGAAGTTAATCTTTTTTACGTTTACTCCAACAATAATATTGATTATTGGCATAATTATGAGTGTTTTTAAGAGCTTTTTTTATTAAGTAAAGTACTTGAGGGGTATTAAAGGAGCCGACGTCCACGTCCTGTCGGCCTCTGGATATGGGGGGCGCGCAACTTTACATAACAGGCAGTTCCCAAAACTTATAATATATGAATGTAGTATGACGCTTCGGGAACTGCCAAGACCGTTAGATGAAATGGCTCATGTGGATATTTTAGTATGCTGAATAATTATTTGGAGGTTTCTTATGATAGAGAGAAACCCTATTGTATTTATTAGTTATTGCCAAGAAAGTATTGAATTTTCAGATATGGTTCTAGAATTTTCAAATAAATTACGAAGTGAAGGAATAGATACAATACTTGACCAATATGTTGAGTCTCCCAAAGAAGGCTGGCCAAGATGGATGGAGAACTCTATCGAAGCTTCAAATTTTGTCATTCTAGTTTGTACTAAAGAATATTTTAATCGGATAATGGGCAAGACCAGTACTGGAGTTGGTAAGGGGGTTAAATGGGAAGGCAATATTATATATCAGCATTTATATAATAATGAGGCTTTAAATGAAAAATTTATTCCTGTTGTATTTAATGAAAATGATATTAACTTTATTCCGATGCCACTTCAAGGTGTTACACATTATGATGTGTCTAAACCATTTAGATATGACAAATTGTATTGGAGATTAAGAGGTGTAGATATTAAGGATAAACCTAAGCTTGGTAAACTTAGATCTTTACCAGAAAAAGAGCGTAAATCTTTATATGTTACATCACCAATTGATGTGCCTACGTGGGATAAGGCGACCTGGAGAGGAGCTGCATTTTTATTAGATCCATCTGGGAAAAAAATACCGTTATTTTTACTGCCTTATAAAAATGAAAAATACGCAATAAAAATTTTTAAAGATTGGATAGCTTTGTATGGGCACGAAGATATAAATAATGAAATTAGAGTAGCCATTGTAGAAGGAGAAATTCCGGGCGAAGAAACAGGATATACTATTCATATATCTGCAAACCTAGATAGAGTTGCAAAAAGAATGGATAAAATGGGAATGGATTTTGATAAAAGTTTAATAATGACTATTTCAAGAATTCAGAGGGCAAATCCAACTGACAATTTTGCTATGTTTAATATGTTTAAAGCTCAGTACTTTAAACATAAAGAGTACATTTTGATGCCAAGCATTGTAGATGAGAAAAACGGCAGAATTAAACCATTATTTGAATATGGAATAATAAAGAAAGAGCTAGCATTTAGAAACGTTAAAGATATTAACGAAAATGATATTGATTACCCCGCAGTTGCAAAGAACAAACCCTGGAAAAAATATACTGGTAATCCTTAAAAGCGCGCCACATCACCTAACACCACATTTCCTCCACTTAGAGGATGATGAATGTGGTTGGGACGCGGCGGAAATGCAAAACGTTCTATGACATGCTGAGAATCAGAAAAAATAATAAAATTAGGAGTGTTATGATGAAAAGTAAAATTGCTGATTCAATAAAGTTAAAAACTCAGCCAGTTGCAGTATTCCGTTCAAATGTTAAACCCGAGGGTGCCATGCAGTTTCAAGAAGGGAAACGGGGTTGTGTTATTTCCATGTTAAATGCTGCAGCTAAAGGACGAGTGGCGGTATTTGAAGATAAGACTACGAATTGTCCGGGTGGTAAAGTTGGACTTGGCTTCAATCGTTTTCAATTAGGTTTTATTGAACATTTCTTGTCAACGGGTGTCCCCGGTGGTAGAGAAGGAGAATTTTATAAGAAGAACCCGGAGTTAGCAGCGAAATTCGCAACTGGGTTACCTGAAGTTGTACCCGCAAAGTATATAATTTTTAAACCGTTATCGGAATTGACTGAAGATGAAACACCAGAAATTATTATATTCCTAGCCAATGCAGATCAACTTTCAGCACTGATGTGGTTCGCCAATTACGATAAATCAACTCAAGACAACGTTGAAATTGACTTTGGTTCTGGCTGTCAGCAGTCTGTACTATATGCACTAGAGCAAGCTGAGAAGGAGGATCCAAAGTGTATTATCGGACTAACGGACCCTTCCGCACGAAATTATATTGACAAAGACATTCTTTCATTCAGCATTCCATATAAACGCTTTTTAGAGTTAGAAGAGCAAGTTGAAGAGAGTTTTCTAACCAAAGAAACATGGCTCAAGATTAAGTCAAGGATAGAATAGATTCTCTCAGGTTAGGAGGGACGTGAATGAAGATTTTAGCTAGTTACTCAGAAAGTAATCTTCTTCAAAAGGTTGGTATTATTTTTGGATTACTTGGTTCGATTCTAGGTATTACTTTGTGGGTAATTCTTCTCTTCTTCAATCCATATTCCAGGGAACAGCAAGTATCATACATATACATATTGACTCAGATTTTTCCGGGAGTAGTGGGATTAGTTTCAGCGATTCTTAAGAAGGTATGGCTTATGGTTATAGTTTTTATTATCTTACTCCCTTTAGGTTTTTATATGGCTTTAACTCCCGGTGTTTTCAAATATTTTGGATTGGTTTTGGTTTTCTATTGGTTTTCTATTTGTTTTCAATAGTACTTCTTGTAATTGGTAACAAGATGAAGAATAAAGTAGTACCCCAGTCGACAGATGACAATAATCAAGCCATAGAATAAAAGAAGTAGGATGGAAGGGCTTTGTTTTGATTTTTTATCGGATGACATCAGTCCTAACAAGGAAAGAATATTAAGCGAAAAACGAAAGTTAAGCAAAGATTAAGATCATAACCTTGAAAACAAAATATTTCCTATCAAGTAGACAGCAGAAAAACAAAAATCTCTGACACCGATTATTTAATTGTAGTTGGTGTCTTTTTTTATTTAAGATTCTCAAAATTCTTAGTTATTAAAAAAATATATATAGTGCTTGATGCACTAAAATAAACGAAAATTACTAACATCGCGCATATATCTTAAATTGATATTTTATGATTAAATTATCGATGAAAAAGTTAAATTTAGCTTACAGTCTTGATAAATACAAAAAAGTGTTTTTAAAAGCAACGCGCACGAAGTGTGATGGATTTCAGGATAACAAAGCAAAGGAGGTGAGCAAATGGCTGGAGTGATTTACTCGTTTTTTGTAGGGGCCTTATCTATTTTAATAGAAATTGGAGTTAATAGTCTTACATCTGTTAACGGAATGATTTTGTCCTGGTACGGCTGGGTGCTGATTTATTTCATTTATGCCAGTATAGTTATGGGAATTTCCTTCGTTTATATTAATGCCGTTGGAAAGCATAAAGTTGCAACGAGGAGAGGTGCAATACTTCTCTTTGCGGGATCTGCAGCTGGTGTTTTAGTACTTTTGCTGTTTTGGCATTACTGTATGTATCCTTAAAAATTAATGATGATGGAGGGAAATCATGGGGACTTATAACGATAAAGAAAAAGAATCAGTCTACAAAGACTTTAAACAGACCAGAGATAAATATGCCCAGTTTGGAGATACCATTGCGAATGCCGCCGGTATGACGGTTGCCTTTAACAAAGCCGCTTTTTCCAGAGTAGGGAAAACCACGACGATTCTTGGAGGGGGAAATTACGGCATCCCAGTCAAACATCTCGATTATTCCCCAAATTATTTGGGATCAACGAAAATTTTTGGTCCTATCCCTAGAAAAAGCGCAGAAGATACAGGCTTTAACAGGGCGGGTAGAGGAGAATACGGCCCTGAGGTTGCTGAAGGTTTGAAGAAGATCCCAGAAAGGCATCCTTTGGTAAAATCTCTTTTCAATATGTCACATGTCATTGGCGGTGAAAACGTCGTAGATGGACCTGTAAGAGCGGAGCCTCTTCCTATTCTTGATCCGAAATCCATGACACAACATATTAAAGATCTGGCTAAATTTCTCAAGGCGGATGAGGTCGGAGTAGGATTGATGCCCGAGTATGCGTATTGGACACATACTGTACCTCATGCTGTCGAAGTAGCCCGTGGCTTGAGAAAGCCCGACGAAAAAATCCCGGTAACGACAAACCATAAATATGTTATAGGTATTATTATCGATCAAAATTTAGATACGATTCTCTCTTCGACAGGAATGGATGGGATCAGCTCCAGCCAGAGCTATTACGCGTATTTCACATCCGGTGTTATAGCGACTTCAATTGCATCTTATATCAGAAACATGGGGTACTCAGCCAGGGCCCATCACTGCGGGAATTACCAAATGATTTTAGCACCCGCTCTCGTTTCCGCGGGGTTAGGCGAAATGTCGCGAACTGGTGAAAGTATTGTGCACCCGAGGCTTGGATTCCGATTTAAGGCGGCTGCTGTAACGACAGATATGCCTTTGGAACCCGATGGACCTATTTCTTTCGGAGCAAGGGAATTTTGCGTAACATGTAAAAAATGTGCAGATTTGTGTCCATCAGGCGCAATTAGTCATAACGATTGTCCGTCACGGTTTAATAACTATGAAAAATGGCCCACAGATATTAAAAAATGCACGTCTTTCCGAATATGCAATACTAAAGGAGCCATGTGCGGAGTATGTATGAAATCGTGTCCCTGGAACAATAAAGAGGATAGCTGGTTCCATACCGCGGGTATTTACGCTGCTTCCAAATCTAAGCTTGCAGCAAAATTATTGAAGAATATCGATGATTTCTTCGGATATGGTACCGAAGTTATACAAGAAAACCGCTGGTGGCTTCAGTGGCCGGAACTATTTAAAAAGTAGTTTTCGTACGCTAGGCGATCGATGTTGTCTAGCGTCTCTTTTTATCTCATCGTAATGATCGTATCAACGGCAGAAGTATGTTTGAAAAGGAGCAAGACCTATGGCCGAAGGAATATCTTATTATCCGCTCTTAATCATTGCAGTCATTGCTCTCATTATTCCACTCATCGTCAAAAAGATTAAATATATTTCTATCCCGATAGTCGTCGGGGAAATTATCGCAGGAATTATTATTGGGAAAAGCGGTTTTGACTTAATTCAAGGGAGCGAATGGCTAAACCTGCTCTATAATCTAGGATTTGCATTTCTCATGTTTATGGCTGGGTTGGAAATTGATTTTGAGATGATCAGATCAATGGCAAGGACAAAGAATGTAAAATGGCACCAACACCCCTTTCTTATCGCCTTATTACTATTTGCAACAACTTTTATTCTCTCGTTATTCGTATCGATTGGGCTTAAAGCCATTGGGTTAATACCCGATATCGTTATCTTCACGATTATTTTGTCCAGTACATCGGTTGGCGTTGTGGTTCCAATTCTAAAAGAACGTGATATGTTGACCACGCAATATGGGCAAAGCGTTTTACTGGCCGCATTATTATCGGATTTATTTACGATGTTGCTATTGTCGTCCTATATCACCTTCAAAAGCGCAAATTCCATGAAAGATATTGCTTCTATCTTGTTATTCATACCCATCATTATCATTATCTGGAAGTTGGGTAAGGTTATTTCAAAATTACCGATTATTGAACAACTGGCCCATAAAAATTCTCAGATAAAAATCCGAGCATCGTTTGCACTCCTTATTTTATTTATTATCATTGCACAGCTTTTAAAGACTGAAGCTATTCTTGGCGCTTTCTTGGTGGGGGTTATTATTTCCTTAGTAAGTGATCGGAAAACAAGTCAGATCTTTCATAAGCTGGACGCAATAGCCTATGGTATATTCATACCGATTTTCTTTATCATGGTTGGGGTTAATTTTAGCATTAAAGATATTATCAATAATGTAAGTTCGCTCTTACTGTTGCCAATTTTAGTTCTTGCTGTTTACGCGGTTACCTTATCTCCGGTATTCTTCCTAAAAATCAATTATTCGTGGAAAAGATCAATCGCTGCAACGACTCTTCTATCAACAAGATTGAGTTTAATTATCGCGACAGGCGCAGTGGCCCTAAAACTTGGAATTATTAGCAGTAGTTTAAACGGAACGATTATTTTACTAGCCATTGTAACTTGTACCTTATCTCCGCCTATTTTTAATTGGTTGACGAAAGACTAATTGAAAATCATTAATAATCAAATTATATACGAGGTGAAAAGAAATGAATGAAGAAAACCAAAAAAGACAAGATCAACAGGAGATTCATAAAAGCAGAACTGCACCCAATACGGCAGATAAAACCTTAAAGCCGTCGGTTACGAACGTAAGATATAGTAAAGCCGCCCTTCAGAAATCCAATAAAAAAACAGTTCTCAAGGCCGGAGACCACGGAGCTGTCTTCGTCAAACGGTATGAGTATAACCCTGAAAATGCGACACAATTGGGTTCAACAAAAATTGTTGGGCCCATTGAAAGGATCAGTGAAACGGAAACAGGGTTTGCCAAAGCTGCCCGTGGTATTTATGGCGACCAGGTTTTAGCTTCACTCATCAAACTTGGTGGAAAGCACCCTCTGATGAGCGCGCTATTCACAATGTCTCATGGCATTGGTACACTTGAATTTGTGGAGGGGCCGGTAAGAGAGGACAAACTTCCTTTGCCGCCGCAGGATTTGCTGGCTAACCATATTAAAGATCTGGGTATGTTTCTTGGAGCCTCGGAGGTCGGGGTTGGGTTAATGCCGCCTCACGCCTTCTACTCCGAGAAAGGTCCGGCGGTAGGCCACGGTCCCTATAATGTTTCGCAAACAACCCCGATAACAACGACTCATAAATATGCTATTGGGATCATCGTGGACCAGAGCCTGCCCACAGTATTGAGTTCAACGGGCTTTGACGGAATTAGCTCATCCCAAAGTTATATGGCTTATATGAATTCGGGTGTTATTGCATGCTCCATTGCCGCTTATATTCGTAATCTTGGCTATTCAGCAAGAGCGCATCATTGTGGAAATTATCAGGTGGTAGTTCCACCGGTATTGGTAGCGTGCGGTCTTGGTGAAATGACCCGCACCGGTGAGTGTGTTGCTCATCCCCGCCTGGGTTACCGTTTCAAGGCAGCCGTTGTTACGACGGACATGCCTATGGAACCCGATAAACCCATATCCTTTGGTGCCCGGGAATTCTGTGCCACGTGTAAAAAATGTGCGGATGAATGCCCTTCGGGAGCTATCAGTCATGATGATAACCCTATTATTCATAATGGCTATGAAAAATGGAATACCAACGTCCAAAGATGCACGACATTCCGGATTTCTAATAAGAATGGCACGATGTGCGGCCGCTGTATGAAAGTTTGTCCATGGAACAATAAGGAAGAAAGTTGGTTTCACTCGATGGGAGTAGCCGCGGCTTCCAAGTCGCAATTAGCTTCAAGACTATTAAAAAATATTGATGATTTCTTTGGTTACGGTACCGAAGTCATAGAAGAAAATAAGTGGTGGCTGGAATGGCCGGAACTATTTTAATTTTTAGATCTCTAGATTACAAAGCAAAGGAGGTGAGCGTATGGTCGGAATGATTTACTCTTTTTTTGTCGGGGCCTTATCTGTTTTAATTGAAATCGGAGTTAATAGTCTCACTTCTGCCAGCGGAAAGGTTATGACTTGGTACGGCTGGGTGCTGGTTTATTTCATTTATGCCTGTATCGTAATGGGAACGTCCTTCGTATACATTAATGCTGTGGGAAAGCACAAGGTTGCAAGGGAAAGAGGGGCAATGCTTCTCTTTGCGGGATCTGTAGTTGGTTGTTTAAGCCTCTGGGCGGTATGGCATTCCTGGATGTAGCCTAAAGAATTAATGATAATAGAAATTAATCATGTACATCGTTCAAAGCGCTAGACAAGCAATGTTGTCTAGCGCTTTTGTTTATTTTAGTCGTTATTTAGATTCAACTTGTTTAGGTAGTCTAAAACTTTAAAAGAAAACTGCAGGTGAAGTAAAAAATTGCTGTCATCTAGATCCGCTTCCATGATTTCTTGTATTTTTTCAATACGAAGGCTCATTGTGTTACGGTGAATATGTAAAATGTTTGCGGTTTCAATTAGTTTCTTTGAATTTTCTATAAAAGTATAGAGTGTTTGGGTGAAATTAGTTTTATTTTTCTGGTCGTAATCTATAAGGGTTAGGAGGGATGGATGACATAAATCTTTTAAGTCAGTGTAAGATGAGCATAACTCAATAACATGATATATTAAATATTTTTCATATTCAAAGAAATATTTTTCTTGAGAAGATTTAACGCCGATATCCATTGCTGTAAGTGATTGCTGGTAAAATTCATAGGTTTCACTGAGGTCTTGAAAAGTGCGACTTAACCCTGCATGTAGTTTATTTTCACTAAGGAACTGCAACATATACTCAAAATCAATTTCGTGAAAGGGAGTATCAATACTCCTGCTAATAAGGATCACGACGTTATCCTCATAAATGATCGGTTTGCTAAAACTAATCAGACTTTCCACCATATCTCTAATGTATGAAAGGGGAATATTCGCAAGGTCAAATTGAGCGGGTTTTATTGTGAGAACACATAAGTTTTTTTTAAAATTACAATCTAAATACATTAATCTTTCATCGATTACTTTTGAGTCCTTTATCTTTTTACTAAGCAAGTCAGCTAAAAAATATTCGTACATAATGCCTTTTGAGTTAATCAGGAATTTGTTTTTCTGCATCTCAGAGGAAATGACTTTGCATAAAAGTGAAAGAAGATCGATATCTTCATCCTTAATCGGTTGTAATACTTCCATTATTACAACTCTGCCGACAGCTTTTCCTTTAATATTAATACTTGAAAGTACTTGGGGAACAGAGGTTTCTGATAGTAAAGGAAATACTGAATAATTGCTATTGGAATGGCCATCCTTAATTTTTTCCTTAGGTAAGAACAATACGGGAAGTTTGCTGTTGTTAACTTCTTCCAAAGCTTTTTTGTGTTTCATCAAAGAAACAGTCTCGTAAGAAAAAAAACCTTTTGTTGTCAGTTCAATCCAAATAGGATCATTAACCGTAATATTTTTTGTGTAAGCAAGCAGCTTAAAACTTTTATCTAATACCATCATCGGGTTTCCTATTAATCTAAATGCCATATCGATAATATGTTGTATCCCCTGCCCCTGAGCGAGAGAATCTAGTAAAATTTCAGAATCAAGGGAGTGTTTGGTTTTATTATTGAAAATATCCTGTATCGTATTAAAAACTGCATTAAAATTTATTTCTCCCTCAATTTTCAATAGGTTAAAGGGTGGATTCTTTTCGAAGTAATCTGGTAAAGCCTCATCTGTTATCAAAATAAGATGAGTTCCACCATTTTTTGCAAAAGTTTCAAGGTTAGCGTTAGTACCCATATACAGAACATCGGATTCAAAGGTCTGCTTTCCAGTTTCTATGAGTTTCAAGGTTCGGATCGCAGATAGCCCATTGGCGGATGTATAGAGTTTTGGATTAAACGCATTTAATTTCTCCAGAAGTGTAGTCATGTAGATATCCAGCGAATATACCCCCCCAAGTATAAAAGTCATATACTTTTCAGTTGGAACGAGCCTTATTGGTAATCTTCTTCATAGTATAGTACAAACTGCGAAGTATTTCATCTTATAGTCTTTAATGCATTTTACGTAATGATTAACCCATCTCTAAAGCCAAAGTAAAAGTTCTTTATAAACTCCCTGTTCCCATGGTTTTTATAAAGGCTTTATAGCAGTTCATGGCTTACCTCTGATACGTCAGAGAATCTAATACAATCATTATGGAAATTCGTTTTACTTATGTCAAGAGAGCGGGGTATGCAGATAGCGCCCTCCCTGGCGCAGCCGTGCTCCGCATCCATGCTCCGCTTACGCTGGAACTGTGGCACACAGACCCAGCTATGAAGGTATTCAAGGAACTGACTTATGAGATGGATCTGTTGGCTAAGATTGATCCGCGGGTGCATGCCGGGTATAAAAAACAAGTGAATGATTTTTATTCAGAGTGATGAAAGAGAGAATGGGGAATTATGGAATGGACATTAAGGGTAAATAAAACCCCCTTCTCTTTTTCATATAAATGAATGCCTCCAATAACTGGCGACACAACGGCCTGTCATCGTAAATGCCGATAGTAAGCAATACTCATCTCCTCCACATATTCCACCACAATCACATCGGTGGCCTTCGTTGAATAATTTAGGACAAATAGTAGTCCAATATGTCAATAGGACTTATCGTCCTAAGATATACTTGCTTTGGTGATGATAATGCGCTTAAAAATACGTGATGTTCGTGAAGATCATGATCTAACCCAACAACAAATTGCAGAATACCTGATGTGTGATCAATCTTTATACTCCAAATATGAGCGAGGGGAGCGTGATGTTCCACTGAACATCATGATTAAACTTGCACAGTTTTATAAAACCAGCGTTGACTATCTGGTCGGGCTTACAGAAAATAAACAACTTTATCGCTGAGTTGATAAAGTTAAACAGAGTGATAATATTTGAAGATTGATTACAAAGAATTAGGTGAACGGATTGCAAAAAAAGAAAACAATCATTCTATTCCCAGCTTTGGTTGATCATTTCATAACGTGGGTAGTTGATGAAAAACTATAGTTTTAAAAAAGTGCGAACAGCACTTTTTTTAGTATATTAGAAAGTATGAATCCTTTCTGATATATAAGTAGCCTTTTCCAGCAAAGGGTTACTTTGTTATTATTAGAATTAATTTCCACAACTCTAATTATTTGGGAGGATAGCTGCGAAATTTAGCGAATATCAAATTAAAAAGTAACCGGATTGATTCTTTCCCAGACCGGAGAGGTCATGGCGGCCACGGAAGCCCTGATCGCCAAAAACCTGTTAGGCAAGCTGGTCTTAAACGCCTGGGGCATTGCGCGGATGGGAGCCAGACTGGAAAGAAGGCTGGATAAAATTCTTGTTGTTTGGGTTCGCCAGGAGGAGTGCTGGGATGGAAGAGGTTATTCGGGCTGGGGTTAAGATGGGATAAAGCGGGGATATGTGACGGTTGATGATGGGGGTAGGGTTGTGGAGACCCAAAATAGTTCCAGATGGAGAGAGGAATGCGATATCGATCATGCATATAGCTCATATTAGAGAAAATGATTCGGAAACCCAAAGTATAAAAGAGCATTTGGAAAATACCGCTCATAAAGCAAAGAAATTTGCTGATAGCTTTAATAATGGAGACTATGCCTATATATGCGGAATGTTACATGATATCGGAAAGTACTCAACAGAATTTCAAAATAAAGTAATCAATAATTCTAACGACAGGGTAGATCATTCTACCGCTGGGGCAATTGAAATCAATGAAACGATTGATTCAATGGGTAAATTGTTAGCCTATTGTATTGCCGGTCATCATGGCGGACTTCCTGATGGCGGGAATAAAAGTGATACCCCGCTGGAAGTGACCTTAAACGGGCGGTTAAAAAGAGCAAATCAACTTCATGATTACGCATATTTCAAAAAAGAGATCAATATTGATGATTTTTTGCCTGGAAAGCTTCCCATTATAAAACCCTTAAATAAAGGCGGATTCTCACTGTCCTTTTTCATCAGAATGATCTATTCATGCTTGGTAGATTCCGATTTTCTAGATACAGAAGAATTTATGAATATGGGTAAAGTTGATAGAAGTGTTCATTATGATTACCAATTATTTAATGAGAAACTGAATCTTTATATCAGTAATTTTAAAAATATTGAACGGGAGATCAATAAAAAAAGAGCCGAAATTTTAAATGATTGCATCGAAAAAGCAAAGCGTGAAAAAGGTCTGTATACGCTCACTGTTCCAACTGGCGGGGGTAAAACAATTTCCTCCCTGGCGTTTGCCATTAACCATGTACTTGAGCATGGTATGGAGAGAATTATTTATGTGATTCCGTATACAAGCATCATAGAACAAACCGGAAAAATTTTTAAAGATATATTTGGGCAGGAAAATGTCTTGGAACATCATTCCAATTTTGATTTTAAGGATGATGAAGATTTAATTTTGTATAAATTGAAATTATCATCGGAGAATTGGGATATCCCGATTGTGGTAACGACGAATGTTCAATTCTTTGAATCCCTGTTTGCAAATAAGTCTTCAAAATGCAGAAAACTTCATAATATCGCCAACAGCGTCATTATTTTTGATGAAGCCCAAATGATACCCACGCAATTTCTTACGCCCTGTCTTATGGCTATTTCAGAATTAGTCAGGAGTTATCAATCAACCTGTGTATTATGCAGTGCTACCCAACCATCACTGAAGGACAGATTCCCCAAAGAAATAACAGTCAATGAAATATGTGAAAATACGGATTCGTTATACGAATTTTTCAGACGCACCAAAATTATCAATAGAGGGAAAATGGAAGCAGTACAAATTGCAGCGGGGTTAAACAGCTCCAATCAGGCTTTATGCATCGTTAACAGCAAAAAAAACGCCATAGAAATATATTCAAAACTAAGTGGGGAGGGGGTATTTCATTTATCAACAAGAATGTGTCCCAAACATCGGAGCGAAGTATTGGATGAAATAAAGCAAAGATTAAAAGATGGGCTGCCTTGTAAAGTTGTTTCTACCCAACTAATTGAGGCTGGAGTTGATGTGGATTTCCCTTTGGTTTATCGATCAATGGCTGGAATTGATTCCATTGTGCAAGCTGCGGGGAGATGTAACAGGGAGAATAAATTCGAAGTCGGTATCGTCAACGTTTTTGAGCCGGAAAGCATTTTTACTAAAAATATGCCAAGTTCAATAAAACGACCGATTGAAGTAAGTAAAACAATTATGACGCGATTTGAAGATATCCTTTCTCCTCAAGCCATCGAGACATATTTTAAAGAATTATATGACTTCGAAGGGGAGAAGGGACTGGATGTAAATAATATTTTTGAGGAAATGGAAAATGGAGCGGCAGGTTGTAATTTTAATTTCAACTTCAAACAAGTTGCTAGTCAATTTAAATTGATTGATGATAATACGGTACCGATCATCATTGGATTTGATGAGAAGGCAGAAGGATTAATTAATAAGCTTCGTTATATAAACGAATATAAGGCCATCTTAAGAGCGATACAACCCTATTCAGTCAATGTTTATGAAAATGAGTTTGAGAAAATGAACGGAGCCGGTATGGTAGAAGTTATCAATGAGGGAATCTATGTTTTGAGGGATATCAATATGTACAATGAAAAAACGGGACTTGAATTTACCGTAGAATCCGGTGTAGCGATTTTTGTATAAAACATCGAGCAGCCAAGGATGTACCATTGGCTGCTCGACATAATCTCTTCGATTAACAACTAGAATAAATTTCAATCCACGCACCTAGGTTGGGTGCGACAATAAGAATAAAGGAGTGATGGAAATGGGGTATGGAGTTAGCTTGGAGACGTGGGGGGATTATGCGCTTTTCACGCGCCCGGAGATGAAAGTGGAGAGGGTCAGCTATGACGTCATAACGCCGTCTGCAGCACGGGGCATTATAGAGTCTATTTACTGGAAACCCGCAATTATCTGGCGTATAGACAAGATACATGTCTACAATCCGATTGAATTTACTAATATTAGAAGAAATGAAGTTAGTTCTAAAATATCGGCAAGATCCGTTGATTCGGTTATGAACGGCGGCGCTAAACTCCTCTACATAAATACGAATGAAGATAGACAGCAGAGAGCGTCAATAATTCTTAAAAATGTACGTTATATCATAGAAGCACACTTTGAGCTAACAGACAAAGCCGGAGAAACGGATACAATCGAAAAACATTATAATATTGCGCTTAGGAGGATGAGAAAAGGCCAATGTTATCATAATCCTTGCTTTGGCTGCAGAGAATTTCCGGCAAATTTTAGATTGATTGAGGATGACGTGCCCAAATCCGGCTTGATAGGAGAAACAGACCTTGGGTATATGCTCTATGATATGGATTTTACGGATTTGGAAGATATTAAATCAATGTTTTTTAGAGCAGTTATGCGTGACGGTATTATTGATTTATCAGCTTGTGAGGTGGTCAAATGATTTTACAGTCTTTAGTCAAGTATTATGAGATATTGGCAAATGATAAGGATAACAACATACCCAAATTAGGCTACAGCAAAGCGAATGTATCCTATGCCGTTAATTTATCATTAGAAGGTGAATTATTAAATATCATTCCTCTCAAGATAGGTGCTCAGCGGGGTAAAAAAATTGTAGAAGTTCCGCAAAGTATGGAAGTACCGGATTTAGGAGGAAAAACTAGTGGTGTAAAGTCAAATTTCCTATGGGGAAATTCAAATTATTTCTTTGGTATAGATAATAAAGGAAAGATTAAAAGATCAAAAGAATGTTTCGAAGCTTTTAAACAATTGCATACAAGATTTCTACAAGATATTAATAACGCAACGGCTAAAGCAGTTGTTAAGTTCGTGAGTAATTGGAATATTGATAAAGCAATGGAGCATCCTGCATTAAAAGATTATTTAGATGAAATATTAACTGGTGCAAACTTTGTGTTTAAGCTTAATGGTGGTGAATTTGTTCACCAGAACAAAGAAATTAGACAAGCTTGGGAAAGATACAAGAGTAACGTAGATAATCTAAATGTTATGCAGTGCCTTGTAACAGGCAAAGAGAGTTCTATTGTAAAAGTACATCCAAAAATAAGCGGCGTTCGAGGTGCACTATCCGTAGGAGGTTCTCTGGTTTCTTTTAATGAACGCGCCTATGAGTCTTACGGCCGTGAAAAAGAGCAGGGTTTAAATGCACCGGTAAGTGAATATGCAACCTTTGCCTATACCACAGTTTTGAATTTCCTCTTAGCAGATAGTTCTCATAAACTAAATTTAGGCGATGCAACCATTATTTTTTGGGCAGAAAGTCCAAAGAAAATTTATCCGGATCTTATGTCCTTATATATAAATGGCGGGGAAGTAAGTAATGGAGAGAATTCAGTTCATGATGAACTAGCGGCAAGGGAAATTAAATCTATTTTTGAAAAAATAACACAAGGGAAACCCATTGGCGAATTGTCGGATGTTTTTGATGAAAAAACAAACTTCCATATCCTTGCAATATCTCCAAATGCAGCGAGATTAGCGGTCAGATTTTATATTTCTAACTCTTTTGGGGAATTCGTGAAAAAAATAGGAAAACATTACGAAGATTTAAGAATAGAGAAACAATATCCTACAGATCCGGATACCTTTTCGGTATGGAGATTGTTAAACGAAACGGTATCTCCGACGTCTAAGGATAAAGCAGCTACGCCGTTAATGGCGGGTGCTGCACTCAAGGCGATTATTACCGATACGCCATATCCTGCAGGACTCTATAATGCCATCATGCTAAGAATTAAAGCGGAAAAAGATATCAGTTATTATAAAGTGTCAATAATCAAAGCGTATTTATCAAGAAACACGAAAAAATTCGAGGAGGTATTAACGATGGCCCTGAATGAGCAAAGTGAAAACAGCGCGTATATCTTAGGAAGATTATTTGCAGTTTTAGAAAAGGCACAGCAAGATGCCAATCCAGGAATCAATACAACGATTAAAGACCGGTATTTTACATCAGCTTGTGCTACACCGGCGTCAGTTTTTCCGGTGTTGTTAAGATTATCGCAACACCATATTTCCAAAGCAGACTACGGATATGCTAGTGATAAAAGAATAGCCGATATTTTAGACAAACTGGCTATGGAGAAGAATCCATTTCCAGCAAATTTATCGTTAGAAGAACAAGGCGTGTTCATTTTAGGCTACTACCATCAAAAAAATGCACTCTATCAGAAAAATAATAAAAAAAGTGAGGAGAAATAATGATGAGCGAGGCAATTAAGAACAGGTATGAATTTGTAATTTTATTTGAAGTTGAGAATGGAAACCCTAACGGGGACCCTGATGCCGGTAATATGCCCAGAATTGATGCGGAGACAGGCTATGGCATTGTTACGGATGTATGCTTAAAAAGAAAAATCAGAAATTATGTTGAAACAGTGAAAGGGAACAGCAAGGGTTACAAAATATATATCAAAGATGGTATTCCCTTAAACACCAGTGATAAGTCAGCCTATGAATATTTGGGCATCAAAGAGGAAGAAGCACAAAAGAGCAAGGGTGAAAAGGATAGTCAGATTCGGGATTTTATGTGTGCGAACTTCTTTGATATCAGAACATTTGGAGCCGTTATGACGACTTTTGTAAAAGCAAAGCTTAACTGTGGACAAGTCAGGGGACCTGTGCAAATTGGATTTGCCAGAAGTATTGACCCCATTGTTCAGCAAGAAATTACCATAACCAGGGTTGCGATAACGACAGAAGAAGATTTTAAGAGAAAAGAAACGGAAATGGGGAGAAAACACATCGTACCCTACGCTCTCTATCGGGCGGAAGGCTACATTTCCGCCAACTTAGCGAAAAATGTAACCGGATTTTCTGAGGAGGATTTACAACTTTTATGGGAAGCTATCATTAATATGTTTGAACATGATCACTCTGCAGCAAGAGGAAAAATGAATGTCAGAGAGTTAATTGTATTTAAACATGAAAGTGAATTTGGGAATACCCAAGCATATAAGCTATTCGATACAGTAATGATTAAGCGTAAAGATGAAACAAAACCGGCGAGAATATATTCTGATTATGATATCAGTGTTGATGAGGAAAAAATTCCGAAAGAAGTACAGTGCATCAGAATGATATGAGTAAGGAATATAAGGAAGAAGATTTCCTGTTGTTGTCCGGCATCCAGCACTTTTCCTTTTGCAAACGCCAGTGGGCCTTGATTCACATCGAACAGCAATGGCAGGAAAACCTGCGGACCGTCGAGGGTGGAATCCTGCATGAAAAAACCCACGATAACACCATCAAAGAAAAACGCGGGGATTTAATTATTTCCCGGGGTATGGGAATTTTTTCGCGTATCCTGGGAACAACCGGAACGTGTGATGTGGTTGAACTGTACAGGGATCCCGGCGGCGTCAATATCTTCGGCCGGGAAGGAACATTTAAACCGGTCCCTGTAGAGTATAAGCGCGGAAAACCCAAAGAAAACGAAGCCGATGTGCTGCAACTATGCGCCCAGGCCATGTGTCTGGAGGAAATGCTCTTATGCAAAATTCCGGAAGCGTTTTTGTTCTACGGTGAAACAAAGCGCCGGCTCAAAGTTATTCTTGATGAGGATTTACGCGGGCGGGTGAAAACGATGTTTCAAGAAATGCATGAATACTATGATCGGAGATATACCCCGAAAGTCAAGCCGAATAAAGGCTGCAAGTCCTGTTCCCTTATGGAGATCTGTATGCCGAGGTTATGTAAAAATCCCTCCGTTCAGCATTACATCCGGAAAAACCTCCTGGAGGTGACAGAATGAGAAAACTGCTCAATACGATCTATGTCACTTCTCCCAACACGTATTTATCACTGGATGGAGAAAATATTGTCATTTTAAAAGAAGATCAAGAAGTATCCAGAATCCCGCTCCATAATCTTGAAGGAATTGTGGCTTTCGGTTATACCGGCGCCAGTCCGGCTTTAATGGGCGCCTGCGCTAAACGCAATATTGCCTTAAGCTTTATGAAACCAAGCGGTAAATTCCTGGCCAGAGTGGTGGGGGAGGTTCGGGGCAATGTGACGCTCAGAAAGGCGCAGTACAGGCTTGCCGACAACAAGGAGCAAAGTATACAGATTGCCAAAAACTTTATTCTGGGAAAGATTTATAATGCCCGTTGGGTGATTGAACGCGCTACCCGGGACTACGCGATTCGCCTGGATGTCGATCAGTTAAAAAAGGTTTCTAAAGTTCTTGCTAATTCTCTGCAATTCGTGGATCAATGTGAGGATTTAGAACAACTCCGGGGTTTTGAGGGGGAAGCCGCCTCTCAGTATTTCAGCGTATTGGACGAGTTAATTCTCCAACAAAAAGAATCTTTCTATTTCAATTGCCGGAATAAACGCCCGCCTCTGGACAATGTCAATGCCATGCTGTCGTTTGTCTATACGCTTTTAGCTCACGATGTCGCCGCAGCCCTGGAAACGGTCGGGCTTGACCCTTATGTCGGATTTTTACATCGGGACAGGCCGGGAAGAATTTCACTTGCGCTGGATCTGATGGAGGAGATGCGTGCGGTTTATGCCGATCGGTTTGTTATTTCTTTAATCAACAAAAGAGAAGTCAAGGCGGAAGGTTTTACGCAAAAGGAAAATGGTGCGGTGATCATGGATGATGACACAAGAAAAATCATCTTGAAAGCTTGGCAGAGTAGGAAGCAGGAGATCATTACACATCCATTTTTACAAGAAAAATTAGAATGGGGACTTGTGCCCTATGCGCAGGCCATGCTGCTGGCCAGATTTATTCGCGGCGATTTGGACGGATATCCGCCGTTTATGTGGAAGTAGGTGAAAAAATGTTGGTGCTGATAACCTATGATGTCAATACGGAAACAGCACTTGGGAGAAAACGTTTGCGCCAAGTTGCCAAGCAATGTGTAAATTACGGGCAACGTGTTCAGAACTCAGTGTTTGAGTGTGTACTGGATGCTGCTAAATGCCGAGAAGTGCAGCATAAACTGGAGCAAATCATCGATAAAGAAAAAGATAGCTTGCGGTTTTATTATTTAGGAAATAATTATAAAAGCAAAATTATTCACATCGGTACCAAGGAATCGTTTGACGTTGAAGACACAATTATCATTTAGTGCGAATGTTTAGCGAACATGAAATTGCTGGAACTTTCGCACCGTAATATGGGGCAAAACTCACGTTTAAAATTAAAGAATCGATAAGGAGTAATCTGATTTTTTAATTTTAAAGGTATATAACAAACAAAATTGTTGTCAATTAATCGTTTTTGGGGTTGTTTTTGCTGTCGCACCCAACATGGGTGCGTGGATTGAAATAAGTAGAACAATTTAATATTCTTGACTCGTCGAGTCGCACCCAACATGGGTGCGTGGATTGAAATTGTTAATCAGTCTGATATATCAG
>JAMPIU010000144.1:99831-113125 GCA_023667845.1 Dehalobacter sp.
TGTCGCACCCAACATGGGTGCGTGGATTGAAATAAGTAGAACAATTTAATATTCTTGACTCGTCGAGTCGCACCCAACATGGGTGCGTGGATTGAAATTGTTAATCAGTCTGATATATCAGAATCTTATCGTGTCGCACCCAACATGGGTGCGTGGATTGAAATATGCCATTTGTAAGCCAGATTTGCTCTTGAATTTGTCGCACCCAACATGGGTGCGTGGATTGAAATGTCGATGCTTGGTTTATTCATGGGGTTACCTCCTGTCGCACCCAACATGGGTGCGTGGATTGAAATAGACCAGCAGTCAACCGACAAGGAAATGAATTTGGTCGCACCCAACATGGGTGCGTGGATTGAAATTGGTCGTCTTTATATTGGTGATGAATCCAGCGGAGTCGCACCCAACATGGGTGCGTGGATTGAAATAATCTTTGATGAAGCTGGCTATTGGAGAAAGGCGTCGCACCCAACATGGGTGCGTGGATTGAAATTGGCATCCGCGCTTGATCCTTACCGGGGTGATAGTCGCACCCAACATGGGTGCGTGGATTGAAATTATGACGAAGAGAAAGACAAAGATCAAATTCCTAGTCGCACCCAACATGGGTGCGTGGATTGAAATCGAATAGAGCTAACGAAAAATTTCTCACAGTCAAGTCGCACCCAACATGGGTGCGTGGATTGAAATAGTTCGCGGTTAATAGCCTGCAGGACAACCCGGGTCGCACCCAACATGGGTGCGTGGATTGAAATTATAATTCGTTCTGTTTTACCAGTGGTCACAATGGTCGCACCCAACATGGGTGCGTGGATTGAAATACCAACTCCACGCCCAGAAACTTAAGCGATTATGAGTCGCACCCAACATGGGTGCGTGGATTGAAATAGCTCCTTTGCTCACGAAGTCAACTTAGACGATGTCGCACCCAACATGGGTGCGTGGATTGAAATCGATAAATCCAGTTACAGTGGTAACAACGGAACCGTCGCACCCAACATGGGTGCGTGGATTGAAATAAAAGGGAAGAGTAAATATAAGCATATTGTATCTAATGTCGCACCCAACATGGGTGCGTGGATTGAAATTGATCCTGATGTTGATGGCTTAAGTACGACAAAGTCGCACCCAACATGGGTGCGTGGATTGAAATAAATGCAGATGGTATTGACGATTCAACAGGTGAGGTCGCACCCAACATGGGTGCGTGGATTGAAATCCAAACATCCTTAAACCAACCGATAATATCAATGTCGCACCCAACATGGGTGCGTGGATTGAAATTCCTATCCCAACCTTGTCTGATTCTAGCTTGCCTTAGTCGCACCCAACATGGGTGCGTGGATTGAAATACTACAAACACCATTCTTGTTTTTTGTTTTGCTATCGTCGCACCCAACATGGGTGCGTGGATTGAAATTTGCATCACGCATATCTGTATTGCAACCGTCTTTATGTCGCACCCAACATGGGTGCGTGGATTGAAATTATAGCTGTTGGATTTTTAGTTAAGTATTTGAAGTCGCACCCAACATGGGTGCGTGGATTGAAATATAGGTTGGACATGTAAACGCTGTAATGAGCAATTGTCGCACCCAACATGGGTGCGTGGATTGAAATTGATGCTATACCTCCAGACGCGCTGGAAGCGCCTAGTCGCACCCAACATGGGTGCGTGGATTGAAATAGGTCAACATCTGAGTGTTTTTCCTGCATTAACGTCGCACCCAACATGGGTGCGTGGATTGAAATTGTATATTGATCGAGTAAGGCCCTAGCTTTTAGAGTCGCACCCAACATGGGTGCGTGGATTGAAATCGGTTGATGCTCTTTTATGTATTCTCCTATTGTCATGTCGCACCCAACATGGGTGCGTGGATTGAAATCGTAAACTGCCGGTACCTGGACTTTCAGATCTAATGTCGCACCCAACATGGGTGCGTGGATTGAAATATCCTGCTCAACTTTTAATTTTAAGGCCGGATAATGTCGCACCCAACATGGGTGCGTGGATTGAAATCAACTACACGCCCTATCCGTTACATGTCTCCGTTGTCGCACCCAACATGGGTGCGTGGATTGAAATTAAGATAATAAATGGTGTTTGAGATCCTAACAGTGGTCGCACCCAACATGGGTGCGTGGATTGAAATATCTGAGGGTATTTGTTACAAGACGTCTTGCGATTGTCGCACCCAACATGGGTGCGTGGATTGAAATTTGTAATTAAAAGTAACCGCTGTTGTTAGATCGAGTCGCACCCAACATGGGTGCGTGGATTGAAATTGTTTCCACCTTGCATGGTGCTGTCTCAAATTCCGTCGCACCCAACATGGGTGCGTGGATTGAAATTCGGTAATCTCTCAGAATATGGCCGAATGAACCCGTCGCACCCAACATGGGTGCGTGGATTGAAATTGAAATATATGATGTTATCCTTATCAAGCCCGTTGTCGCACCCAACATGGGTGCGTGGATTGAAATAGGCACTCAAATATAATGAGCACTTAAAGCGGAGTCGCACCCAACATGGGTGCGTGGATTGAAATTTTGGTCCCGGACTGCCGGCGCATGGGTCAGCCGTCGCACCCAACATGGGTGCGTGGATTGAAATTCGAAAGAGCCAGGGCAGGGACAAGTAAAAAGTGTCGCACCCAACATGGGTGCGTGGATTGAAATAATAATTATGAAATACGTGGAGTAGTTACCTCAATGTCGCACCCAACATGGGTGCGTGGATTGAAATTGAGGAAAAGATTGAACAAGATATAAAAGATTTTGCGTCGCACCCAACATGGGTGCGTGGATTGAAATTTTGGTCATACCTGGTTTAATCCCGTATAAGAAGTCGCACCCAACATGGGTGCGTGGATTGAAATGTCGATAACCAGGAATCAGTTGACGTGCTGCCGGTCGCACCCAACATGGGTGCGTGGATTGAAATTAAGAAAGGATGAATGAAATGAAAAAAGCGTTGTCGCACCCAACATGGGTGCGTGGATTGAAATTAAGAAAGGATGAATGAAATGAAAAAAGCGTTGTCGCACCCAACAAGGGTGCGTGGATTGAAATCGGTTAGTGAATTTATTGTAACGCTGTTGAATTTGAATTATACCCAGGCTTTTATCCTCTTAGGAGTCCAGGAGGAAGAACGGGCGCAGTTTATCGCGGAGATGGGTATCGAAAGCATGTCTACCCGTGAATTGCAAAAGGGGGTGAATGATCGGAGCCACGCTGTTAAGGAAGGTAATCCATTATTCTTTATTGTACGGATATAACTTATGTAAAAAATTTGCCGCAAAATGATAGTGTGGTATGATTAGAAGAAAAGCAGAAAAAGACGAAACAGGAACGGAGAACGCAACCATGCATTCAGATTTTGGCAGCAGTCCGCGGCAGCATACAAATAAAAAGATAGAACTTCTTGCACCGGCTGGGGGTTATGAAGCATTGAAGGCTGCGGTGGAAAACGGAGCCGATGCCGTCTATCTCGGAGGCAAAATGTTCAATGCCAGGGCTTCGGCCTCGAATTTTGATTCGGAGGAATTGCTTAAGGCCGTGACGTACGCGCACGAACGCGGCGTCAAGGTCTATGTGACGTTAAATATTCTTGTGGCTGACAGTGAATTTTCAGAGCTGGCGGACTATGTCTATCAGCTTTATTCACTTGGCGCAGACGCGTTGATTGTTCAGGACATCGGAGTTGCGAATTTTATCCGGAAAGTTCTGCCGGAAATGAAGCTTCATGCCAGCACGCAGATGACCCAGAATAATATTTACGGGCTGAAGCAACTTGAAAAAATGGGTTTTTCCAGGGTTGTTCTGGCCAGGGAGACTTCGGCGCCGGAAATAGAAAAAATAGTTCAGGCGACGGAGCTGGATGTCGAGGTTTTTGGACATGGCGCACTGTGTATCAGTTATTCCGGACAGTGTCTGATGTCGAGCTATATCGGGGGACGGAGCGGCAACCGCGGACGGTGTGCGCAGCCTTGCAGGATGGCCTACAGTCTGGTTGACGGCAAAGGCAGGGATCTGCTGGAAGGAAGAAAGACCGGGGAGCACCTTCTGAGTCCGCGTGATCTGAAATTGTTGGACAATCTCGGGGAGCTGCAGCGGATCGGGGTGCGCTCACTGAAGATAGAAGGCCGGATGAAAAGGCCCGAATATGTGGCAACGGTCATCCGGGTCTACCGTAAAGCCCTGGATTTTTTACAAGATCAAAAGGGGCAGGAAATCACAGCCCGGGATCTATATGAGCTGACTCAGATTTTTAACCGGGATTTTACAACCGGATACTTTCAGGGTTACCAGGGAGCTGAAATGATGAGCTTCAGCCGCCCGAACAATCGTGGTACTATGCTGGGCCGAATTACGGATCTAAAAAACAACCGCCTGACACTGAAGCTGGACCGTGAACTGGGACTTGGGGATGGGCTGGAAATCTGGACAAAAAGAGGCCGCGAAGGGATCAGCGTCGGAAAAATAATGGTCCCCGGCGGCAAAACGGTCGAATGCGCGGCGCCCGGAGATACGGTCACCATCGAATTCGAAGGTGCTGCGAATATTGGGGACCGGGTATTCAAAACGCATGATGAGGGCCTGATCGCGCAAGCACGCTTAAGTTTCCAGGAAGGAAAGGAAATGCGCAAGCGGCCGTTAAAGATGCAACTGTCCGGAAAAGCTGGACAAAAACTGCGGCTAACCGTCTGGGACGACCAGCAGCACGTTGCGCTGGAATCGCAGTGTGAGGCTCAGGAAGCGCAGAACCGGCCACTGACACAGGAGGTTCTGGTAAAACAGCTGGGGCGTTTGGGGAATACCCCGTTTTATCTGGGAGAATTAACGACAGCGCTGGAAGGGGATCTGATGATACCGGTTAGTGCATTGAATGAATTGCGGCGCGCTGCGGTGGAGAAGCTTTTGGAACCGTCTCACAGCAAGCCGGCGCTGACCTTCAATGCGTATCAGGAGCGGACCCACGCTTGGAATCAACAGCTCAAAGCCGGCCGGACAGTATCGGGAAAAACCGGAGCAGGCAAGCATTGGCTCAGTGCTGCGGTGACGGATTCTTCCATGATTGCGCCGTTGCTGAAGTCCGGTGCGGACAGAATCATCCTGGGCGGAGAACACTGGCGGTCCAGACCGCCCCTTACCCTGGCAGAGCTGCAGAAGGCACTCGATACGTGTCAAAGCCGGGGAAGAACGTTACTATGGAGACTGCCGCGAATCCTGAATCAGACCCAATGTGAGCAGGTGCTGAAAGATCTGACAAAGGTGGCAGGCTGGTCGGCAAGGCCGGTGATCATGGCCGGGAATCTGGCGGAAATCGAAATGGTGAAGACCGTTGATCCCGAGTGGACCTGGGAGACGGATTATTTTATGCATTGTTTTAACGAAGCGGCGCTGGAATGGGTTCGCAGGGCAGGCGGAAGACAGGCAGCCCTTTCCATGGAATTAAGTCAGGAACAGCTTGCTGTTCTGGGCAAATCCGAAGGCATTGAGTTGCTGGTGTTTGGGGATATGGAAATGATGGTCAGTGAATTTTGTCTTCCCGGCGCTGTGATGGGGGAGGGGAAAGACGGAGCCCGCAACAAATGCGGAAAGGCCTGTCAAAACAAAGACCTGTACCTGAAGGACCGCATGGCCTATCACTTCCCACTGGCTGCGGATCAAGAGTGCCGGATGCATGTCTTCAACGCCAAGACCTTGAATCTGGTAACCGAACTGTCTAAAATAGCCGATATGGGCATCAGAAATATCCGGCTGGAACTGCTTCGGGCATCCCTGCCCCAGGCTGAACGTGCCGTTGCAGTATTTCACCGGCTTTGGCAAGAAACGGCTGGAGGCAAGAACATAGGCAAAGAGGAAACAGAAGAAGCGATGAAAAGCCTGGAGGGGCTTTATCCCGATGGCTTTACCAGAGGACATTTTTACAGAGGGGTGCTAACATAAATTGATAGCTTCAGATAAAGTCCTGGCGAAACTGGATTTTGGCGCAGTCAGAGAACGGCTTAGGAATCATTGCATGCTTCCCGGGGCGAAAGAATTAGCGGAAGCCCTTGTTCCGGAGTCTGACCTGAGTACCGTAAGAGCGCTGCTCCGTGAAACGGACGAAGGGAAAATTCTCCTTAGGATGAACCCTTTGTTTTCAGTCAGAGGAGCACGGGAAATCCGTCCTTATCTGGAAAGATGCGACCGGGGCGGAACCTTAAATCCGGAAGAATTGCTGGAAATCAGAGATACGTTGAAAACTGCCCGCCGCCTGAAGAATACGCTGCTGGAAGGAAGCCAGGCAGGAAAAGATCCGTACAGCGAATTATATACGCTCAGAGAAACGGTCGATGGGATTGTACCGCAGAAAGAGATAGAAGACGATATCTCCCGCAGTGTTTCCGAGGACGGGGATATCAATGACCGGGCTTCCGAAGAGCTGGCCAGACTGCGGAAAGCGAAAGGAACAAGCCAGCAGCGGATCAAGGAAAGCCTCGATGGGATTTTAAGAAATCCGAACTATCAAAAGATGCTTCAGGACAATGTCATTACAAGCAGAGGGGACCGCTATGTGGTTCCAATTAAAATGGAATACAGTTCAGCTTTTCCTGGAATTGTCCATGATCAGTCAGCCAGCGGTGCAACCCTTTTTATCGAACCGATGGCAGTGGTCCAGCTTGGCAATGAACTGAGGGAGATCACCCTGAAAGAGAACAGGGAAGTTCAAAGGATTCTTCAGCAGCTCACAGCAAAAGTTGCTGCCAGGATTCCGGAAATCCTGCTGTTGAATGAAGCCTTGATTAAGCTGGATTTCATTCTGGCGAAAGCCCGTCTAAGTGAAGATATGGAAGCCGGGTCACCGCTCGTAATGAATAAACAGGAGGTCAAGCTGATCGGCGCGAGACATCCTCTGCTCACCGGGCCTGTTGTGCCGATATCCGTCGAACTCGGGATGGATGATCAATTTCTGATCATTACCGGTCCGAACACCGGTGGTAAGACTGTAACGCTGAAGACAATCGGCCTTATGGCGGTGATGATGCAGTCCGGGCTTCATATTCCGGTCGAAAGTGATTCCCGGCTTGGGATCTTCACTCGGATTTTTGTCGATATCGGTGATGAGCAGAGTGTCGAACAGTCTTTGAGTACGTTCTCCGCCCATATGACCAATATTGTGGATATTATCCGGGAAGCCGACAGCCGTTCCCTGGTTCTGCTGGACGAGCTCGGGGCCGGGACGGACCCGGGAGAAGGGGCTGCTCTGGCCATGGCGATCCTTGCGGAATTATTGGAACGCGGAAGCTGCGGGGTGGCTACGACGCATTACGGTGCATTAAAGACCTTTGCCTACAATACACCCGGGGTTGAAAATGCTTCAGTTGAGTTTAATCCGGAAACGCTTAAGCCCACCTACCGCCTGCTGACCGGCATTCCCGGACGCAGCAATGCCTTATCGATTGCCCAGCGGCTTGGACTTGGCAGTGGTATTTTGGAAAAAGCCCGCTCCTTTATCTCCGAACGGGATACGAAGGAGAGCGATCTCCTGGAGAACCTCGAGGATACGCAAAGGGAAATTGAACTCAAAAAACGGAGTGTGGAAGAAGAGCAGAAGAAGGCTGAACATAAAGCCGCTGAGCTTAAGAAAAAGAATCTGGAATTAGAAGAGAAATACGAAGATATTCTTCGTAAAGCCAAAGAAGAGGCTGTAGAAGTTGTCCGTCAGGCCAGACTCGAAGCCGAAGGTATCATTAAAGAAATCAAGGAAGCCCAGAAGAAAGAACGGCGTGAACAGGAAGCAGCGCTGGAGAAAACACGCCAGGGACTTAAAAAACTCTCCGAAAAGGTATATGAAACCGGGTACGCCGGAAGAAACAAATCCGGGCCGAAGCCCGGACAGGTAGAACCGGGGCAAACGGTCTATATGCCCAATCTTCGACAGAAAGGCCAGGTCCTGCAAAAACCTGATAACAACAATGAAGTGCTGGTCCAGACGGGCATTTTGAAAGTCAGCGTTCCGCTGTCCGAAATCCGGTTAGTCGATGAGACGAGGAAACCAGAGCATTTTGAAAAAACAATCAAAGGTACTTTCGGGCTGAGCAAAGCGGCAAATCTCAGAAGTGAAATCGATCTTCGGGGAAAACTGGTTGAAGAGGGCATCCTGTTGCTGGATAAGTATCTGGATGATGCTGTGATTACAGGAATTAATCAGGTCAGTGTGATTCATGGCAAAGGGACAGGCGCCCTGCGGGCAGGCATTCATCAGTTTCTGAAGAGACATCCCCATGTTGCTGCTTACCGTTTAGGTGAGTTTGGCGAAGGCGATTCCGGGGTCACGATCGTTGAATTAAAGTAACCCAACCTAGTACATGATCTTTAAATAAGTTGACAAATATATTTATTTGGGTCTGGTCTGCGCGCCACATTCCGCTCTCGGCAGATAGCGCCCTCCGTGGCGCTATCTGCCGCGCTCCGCATCCATGCTCCGCTTACGCTGGAACTGTGGCACACAGACCCAGCTATGAAGGTTTAAATGTCTAGTTATTAGAGAGCGGTATACTAGCCACAAAAAAACACTGCCGAGGTTATCTAAACCATCGGCAGTGTTTTTTTTAGAGGCATCGTCAATTACTGATTTCCAACGTCACGGGATTTGACGGAGGACCCTCTGTAAAAGAGTCATTGTCCATCAGAACACCCCAGAAGGTGTAGGTTCCGGAGACTGCTCCGGCACCGAAAAGATTTAAACGGTATTGAATCGTCCTCTTGTTTCCGTCTTCCGGCACATACGTTTCAAGATAGGATTGTCCCGGTTTCTTGATATACAGCTTAACGGTATATTTTTTGCTGTTATAGTTGGAAACCGGAAGCTGAACAACGGTGCTCGATTCGTCATAATACGGAGAAGACAAAGACAATTGAGGAATACTTGAATCTCCTGCCGGTGGAGTCTCACCGCTGGTAGAGCCGCCACTTTCATTCACATATTTGTCCGGAGCCTTATAGGGGGCTTCGTCCGACGGCCAGGTCACATCTTTAGGCCGGTCCAGAACGTTCAGGCAAATCCTCGATATGGCATTCATGCTGCCTACGGGGGCTAAAAGATTGGGGTTATTGGCATCGACATTCACTTCGACCCAAACATCACTGACTTTTGTAGGGACACTGTCTGTTGCGCATATCTCTGTTTTAACAAATTCCGAAGGAGTCAGACTGCTTGGCAGAAGACCTGATTTGGAATCGAATTTTACGGTCGTAAGCCCTTCGGGACGGCTGATACTTGACTGAACTGCCAGTCCTTCGTGGGCAACCGTCATGACTTGTTTCCAGATGCTGGCCGGGTAGCTGCCGCCATATACCTTATACAGGTAATGGCTTGTATCTGTTTGATCATACCCCATCCAGACAACCCCCACATATTTTGGGCTATAGCCGGCAAACCAGGCATCGGGATTACCGGACCTATTGCCAAATTTAGCAGGATCCAGGGATGTGGTACCCGTCTTACCGCAGATATACCAATTGCCAATCCGGGCCTTTGTGCCTGTTCCGGAGGTTACAACGCTTCTCAGGAGATCATTCATCAAATAAGCGGTGGTTTCTTTCATCACTCTTTTCTCGGAAGACGTGTTTTCGACGAGCGTTTTGCCGTCAGGACCCAGGACTTTAATAACACTGTAAGGTTCAGCTTTGACACCATTATTGGCAAATGTTCCGTAAGCTGAGGCCATCTGCAGAGTAGAAACATCAAATGTCCCGAGGGCCATGCTTAATACTTTGTCATTGTTGGTTAGGGAAAGCCCCAGATTATTCTTGGCGAACTGCCAACCGTTTTCAACCCCGAGAGAGCTTAAGAGTTTTACGGCGTAAACGTTCACCGAGTCCTCAACAGCTTCGCGCATCGTGATCAAACCCCGCCAACCGGAAGTAATGGTGTCATAATCCGTCGGGGCCCAGACAGTGCCATCGCCGTTATTAAATTTAACGGGCATATCATCGAATACTGTTCCAGGATAATAACCGCCGTGTTCAAGTGCCGGCGCATAGACAACGAGTGGCTTGGCAGTCGATCCCGGCTGCCTTTTGGACTGATAAGCGCGGTTCAAACCCATCGGAGTGTATTCCCGGCCTCCTACCATTGCTGCGACCGCCCCGCTATCGGGCTCCAGTACAGTCATAGCACCTTGAACGGAAGTCCCGTCCTTACTGTTAGCAGGGAAATTCTTGGGGTCTGCAAAAGCTTCCTCGGCTTTGGTCTGGACTTTAGAATTTACAGTCGTATAGATCTTTAAACCGCCGCTATAGATCTGTTCGGGTGTAAAGCCATATTTAGCCTGAAGCTCGGAAATTACATAATCGACAAAATAAGGGTGCTGTTTGTTGCGCATTGCAGCTTCGGGGATTTGTACATTCTTTTGCTTGGATTTAACCTGATCAACAAACGTGAAAGGTGTATCGACATACTTGTCATAATCAGCCTGTGTAATAATGCCATTGTCTCTCATCACACCCAGGATGATCGTTCGTCTTGCTTTGGCTTTTTCCGGATAAATGTATGGGTCATAACCGCTGGGAGCTTGAGGGAGGCCGGCCAGCATGGCGATTTCAGCCGGATCCAGATCCTTAAGTTCTTTGTTAAAATAAGTCAAAGAAGCGGTCCGGATTCCGAAAGACGATTCCCCTAAGTAAATCCGATTCAAATAAAAGGTCAGAATTTCGTTCTTGGTATACACATGCTCAATCTGAAGAGCTAGAACGGCTTCCTGGATCTTGCGCGAAAGCTTCTGCGCCGTCGGATCTTCAATAAAAGCGTTCTTGGCGAGCTGAATCGTGATGGTGCTGCCGCCTTCGACGACTTCGCCGGCTTTCAAATTATTAAAAGCCGATTTGATAATCCGGATCGGGTCTGCCCCAAAATGTTTATAAAACCGTTTATCTTCCACCGCGATAAACGTTTTCTTCACAGTGTCCGGAATGTCTTCATAGTCGACCAGCAGTCTGTTTTCGGAGGAGTGAAGCTGGGCAATCGAATTCTGTTCATTGTCATAGACCACAGAGGATTGTTTCTGACCTGTCAGCAGCTCAACATCTAATTTGGGGGTTTTTGCAACAGCAACAATTAAGTAAATACCTAAAATCACAATGAGTAGAATGATGATAAGAAGAGGAATTCTGAAGTAGGGTGTATTAAAAAACTTTTTTTTCTTTTTGACAGGGTGAACCCGCCTGTTTTTCTGATCTGCATTACGGTTATGATAATCATTGTTATTAGCCATTTTTTGCCTCCTAGATAAAGACTTATTAATAAGTATATAGATTAATAAGCTCAAAACATTATATCATATTTTAAAGGCTGTAAAAACAGTATCAATTTGGTAAGAGGTTGATATAAAATTTATATTTCTTTATAATATAAGATGCTTAAGCGCAAAGAACTTTATATAGCACCATGTCAGCTCCAAATTTTATATATTCTGGCGGTGTATTTGATAAATTGATTTTATTATCCTTTATAAGGAAGACAAGGTACTTAAGGTATATCGAAGAATGGAAGGAATGTTTTAAATTGATCGATTTAGACAAAGAAGTACAAAGACAAATGGAGATATTAAGAACAGGTGCTGCTGAGATTGTACCTGAGGATGAATTGAAGGAAAAAATAAAGAATTCCCTTTTGTTAAATAAACCGCTGACGGTTAAGCTTGGGCTTGATCCGACGGCTCCAGATATTCATTTGGGACATACAGTTCCTTTGCAGAAAATGAGACAGTTTCAGGATCTGGGGCATCAGGCAGTGATCATTATTGGAGATTTTACGGGCAGGATAGGTGATCCTACGGGAAAATCCGAAACTAGAAAGGCATTGACCGAAGAAGAAGTGCTTCGGAATGCGGAAACCTATAAAGAACAGATATTTAAAATTCTCGATCCTGCTAAAACAAGGATTGAGTTTAATGCGACCTGGCTTTCAAAGCTCAGTTTTGAAGAGGTCATTAAGTTAGCTTCCAATTGTACGGTTGCCAGAATGCTGGAAAGGGATGACTTTGCCAAGAGATATCAGGAGGAACGGCCAATCAGCATTCATGAATTCTTCTACCCGCTGATGCAGGGCTATGACTCGGTAGCGCTGCAAAGCGACGTCGAACTAGGAGGAACAGACCAGAAGTTTAATCTGCTCATGGGCCGTACGCTGCAAAAAGATTATGGGCAATCACCGCAGGTTGCTTTAACAACGCCAATCCTTGAGGGGCTTGACGGTGTTCATAAAATGAGTAAAAGTCTGGGTAATTACATCGGAGTTTATGAAAGTCCCAGAGAAATGTTTGGAAAAACGATGTCTCTGCCGGACGAATTGATGATTCGCTATTTTGAACTGGTCACAAAAGTGCCGGTTGACGAAATTCGCCGTCTCGAAAAGGGCCTTGCTGACGGCAGCGTTCATCCGCGTGACTTAAAAATGCGTCTGGGATGGGAGATTGTCCGAATTTATCATGGAGATGCCGAAGCCGATCAGGCAAAAGACGAATTTATTAAAATGTTCCAGAAAAAAGAAGCTCCAGATGAGATGCCTGAATATAGCCTTGCGGAACTTGGTGCATCGAAGGACGGCACGATCGAACTGGTTACACTGATGGTCAACGCAGCACTTGCCCCGAGCAGGGGAGAAGCCAGAAGACTGGTTGAACAGGGCGGAGTGAAGCTTAACGATGAAAAGCTCTCAGATTCGCAGGCTGCCATTCGTCTTTCGGCCGGTGATATCTTGAAGGTCGGCAAGAGAAAATTTATTCGAATTAGATCGTAGGATCGTATTAATTAAAAACGATCATTTTTTTAGAGACAAAGAACGCTCATTAATTCTTCTTCATATAATAAAATCATCAGCAACAGAAACAGTATTTTTTGGACATCATCATTAATGGCGCTGATGATTTATTATTAAAATAATAAAACCGATGGACAGAAATAGTTTTAAACTGGCCGAATAGCTGCAAAGAACACTTCTGCATAATGTATAAGAAAATATCGAATTCCTTGTGATTTGCTGTTGACAGTGTCAAAACAGCGTGCTATTATAATAAAGCGTCTCGGGGCGGGAACGCCTGAAAGAAGCGCAAAGGTCATTGAAAACTGAACAACAAGAATGAATTAAAAGCTAGACTCGTCAATGAATTTTGGTAAACAAACGAGCTGAATCAAGCTCCGTAAATAGTTTTTATGGAGAGTTTGATCCTGGCTCAGGACGAACGCTGGCGGCGTGCCTAACACATGCAAGTCGAACGGAGCTACGCCTGACACCGAGTGCTTT
>JAMPIU010000145.1 GCA_023667845.1 Dehalobacter sp.
TTAAGTTGGCGGGTTTGCTTAAGTGCTAAGCAGCAATATTGCATCCACCCTTCCAGCGGAAATCATTTTGCTTAATTCATTACAAACGGCTAGCTTTCATATTCATCTGTAAACACTTGATCAGGTCATTTGCATTATCGATCGTCTTGCTGATAAGAAAACCAGAATGACTCCGCAAGAACATGAGACCGTATGCTTTACAAAAGAAGGGTAGATGATCCGAATAGATAATCCAGTATTGTATAACGCCACGCTTGCGAAAACGAATACCTTGCAATTGATCCCATGAAAGAAAAGCGGTCTTCAAAAAAAAGTATATCGTGACCCCTTGTCCATCTACGGCGAGGGCCGGTCGAGTATTGATTATAAGGAATAACACAATTATGGAGAGAAGCATTAAGAAGCTGAAAAATGCGCAGGATACTCGCGAACTATCGCACGGGGTTTCCGAGAAAATGCGAAAGTCCGGAATTATTCTTTGGCCAATCGATATGAGGGTTATGACGATCAAGAAAAAAAAACATGAATACCCATATCCATCTCCCAAGAGTTATTGACGAAGGATAACGAAAATAGATTTTATCAGTCATGACTTTAGGCCTCTTACTTCGCGTTTATAGTAATAACAAAAGAATACCCAACAAAGCCAACAACAGATATTTCTTCTATCGCCCCAAAATTTCCGCTCCATATCTCTGGAACCCTATCCGTTCCAAATGATCTAGAATATGATCCAGATCCTCCCATGCCTGGGAATAAGTGTTACTTGAAAACCAATAACACCGCCTGCTAAATCTGAATTGCTCCTTGCATTATAAATTGCAGTATACCCTCCTGATGCACTTGCTCCCTCACCAATACCAACAAGAACAGCAGGGGTAATAACTAGCGCATTTTCATCAGTTAAATCATTATGCACCACATCAATTGAGATATTTGCTCCTAAGACTGCTACTACTATCCCACCATCAATATGTTGGCCATTTCCAGTAAGATGTTCTGTTTCCCAGAATGGGTAAAGATAAGATCATCAGATTTCGTAGAGGGATAAATTTTTGCCGTTTGTTGATTTGGTTCAACAATTGGACACATGTTATTAACTTCCTGAGAATTAAATATAGTATTACCGGAGGGTAATGGAGTACTTGGCTTTGTGACAGCGAAGCTCGCTACTGTTGCACCGTTCTCCTTGACCTCGGTCAGGTGCAGCTCCGCGTCGTAGAACAGGGTAAAGGTGTTCGCGCCAACCTTGCGCGTGGTCATGCTGCCGTTGGCGTCGTAGGTAAAGCCGAGCGAAGGCGTCCCGGTTACCTCCACCACCGCGTGTGGAAGATTCGCGATGTACCCTAGCTGGTATTGTTGCATTAGGCTATCCTTTATTTATTGATCCACTTCTCTATCAATAATTTGTTTAGCCCATCTCTCAAGTGATCTTATTTTTAACATATGCTCTACCTTAACATAATCATACTTGTTTGTTATAAACGCGAAATTATTATGCTCCGCTGGAAAAGTGTAAAAGATTATAGAACAAGTATCGACAACATATCGAAAGGTGGCTTCGTCATGTGGCAATAAACTCCAACTTTTTACTCGATCAATTCCAGTTGGTGGCAGCAAATAACCTTGTATGGTATGGCCAGGGTGCGCGCATCGAAAACAATTAATTATCAAATTTTCCATTTCCTGCTGCTCAACTTCAAAAAATAACCTATTCATTACAGTACCATAAATGGTGTCGGACTGAATAATTGCATATGGCACATGATTACTTATGATATATTGCTCCAACCAATATTCATTTTGAGATGTAGATCTATCATGGGTGAGAAGACTTGGCGCATCACACGCCGCACTAATACACCAACGCCAATTATTCTTCTGCAATCGTCTTAATATCTCTGAACGTATAGGGTCCGCCCAACTATCGCGATCATCGTCGTCTATTACATTATTTCCGTCTATGAGAACGTTAAATACCCTTACATCGTTAAACAAATCATAATTTGATATCTGTCTAGGTTGGAAAGTCAGTAGCCCAGCACCTTTTCCTTTGTTATATGGACCATCTAATGGATGATGTGCAACAGAACCATCCTTACGGAATTGAATAGTATCTTCAATTAGGCGGATATATTTGTTATGCATAAAGCCTCCAAAGAACTACCGAAACTGTAATTTGGGGAGAAAAAACGATCCCCCTCCTGATGGCATAAGTAACATAAAGGTCGTAATGCCCACTGCAAAGACAGTTACTGGGTTTATCAAGTAGCTTTGTGAGTCAGGGTCGAATTGCCCCGGATTAGATCTCTGTCCTTTCCTACCCCATTGATAATTTTTGGGGAATTTAACATCTCTTTTCCCTGGTTCTCTCACATGCCAATGATCTTGTTCTCCCGCACTAGGTCGACCTTGATCAGGACGGTAAACGCGCCCGTTTGGATCGTGCTTATTCTTATAACCTGGACCAAGACCCGGCCAGTCGTCATTCCATTCCCACCCATCCTCCGGCAGTCCTGTACCAGTAGGCGGCGCAGTTGGTCGGCCATCTGGATCAAACGAAGGTGGTGTTTCTGGTGTACCATTTGAAAGAACTACCGTAGAGTTTGATACCGAAGAACCTACAGCAGGACTGCTGGCGACTGAGGCCTGCTCAACAACATTAGGTGGATCTGGTTCATCATCCACGCACATTGCACCGGGTGTGTTAGATGGACAGTATGCATGTCCCGTAGGATCAGTATATATCGTTGGTGCATTTAGGGCGTATGCATATCGATCCCAGGCCATCGGATTCCCTGGCTCGGGGATTAATGTATCCGCTTGCGTGAATCTTCCCAGGAATCCATCGTACCACCTGGCCCCGTAGTATTGCAGCCCAATCTCCTCGAACCCGCGCTGGCCGGTGTACTGATAATCAGTGGGGAGTGGGCTTGGGCCGGTAGGGTAGCGTTTCTCGCCAAACGGACGGTACCCTTGGCGTTGGATGCCGTTGGTGCTGTCATCAAAGACCACGCTGGTGGAACCCAAATGATCGCCAAGCAGGTAGGTCACCACCCCGGCCTTGCGCATGGCGATCTTCGC
>JAMPIU010000146.1 GCA_023667845.1 Dehalobacter sp.
AGGGATCTCCGGTCACTTTGATAATTTCAAAACCCGGGGCTTCCGCCGCGGCTTGTTCAATATACCGGAAGTCTGTGAATAGAATGGAACGGCTGGATTCGATCAGCAAGGTTGCACTGGTCCCCGTAAAACCGCTTAAATAAAAAATATTGGGCGATGAGGTCACGATTAAGGCATCAAGTTTATTCTCGGCCAGTCTCCGGCGAATCTTTTCCAGCCTCATGGTTACTATTCCTTTCCTTCTGACGGTACTTCTGAAATTCCAGCGCATAGGCTAAGGCCAGAAAATAACTGTCTGTCCCGAGTCCGCTGATTTGCCCGACGCAGGCTCCGGCGATCACTGAATGGGAACGAAAACCTTCCCGGGCATAAATATTCGATAGATGCACCTCAAGAGCGGGCACGTTTACCCCTTTGATCGCATCGTAAAGCGCATAGCTTGTATGGGTCCAGGCCCCTGGGTTAAGAATTAAAAAATCAGACGGCGTTAACTTCGTAATCCAGTCCACAAGCTCGCCCTCATGGTTCGTCTGACGGCACTCGACGTTGAAGCCATGTGTTTGTCCCGTCTCGATCAGCCTGCCGTTCACTTCATCAAGCGTTGTTTTACCGTATATATCCGGTTCTCTCTGTCCGAGAAGATGAAGATTAACACCATGGAAAACATGAATACGGTTACGGTTCATAGGTCTCTCCTTCTTTATCTATTATTTGCTATAGAAAACAAAATAATGACATAGCCTTTTTCTACCCAAAATAAGGCATATCTCATTATAACGAAAAAAATAAAAATATAAAATCATTTTGCTGAATTCTTTCGAATAGTCATGAACCACGTTTGAGGCGTCTATTTTGGCGTTTCGCTGTCCGTTTTCTCGCTGCTCTGAACCTGAGGATAAATGACCCCAAGTGCGGATTTTTCGCCTTCCATCCGCGGAGAATTGACAATATTAATATTGCTCAGCATAATACTGGTTTCAATAAGCCCATTTCCGGGACATTCCACTTTCCGGATTTCAGTCCGCGGCAGGATAAAATGGACCTCATGCGGAACTGTCGGTTCGCCGATCCTGGCAACCCGGATTTTTACGCCTTCTACTTCAAGGATTACATCATCGTACCGTTTTTGGGCATACCCACTGGTAAGGTAATTGCCTGGATCGTTGGCATAAGCTGAACCGGCAGATCCGGAAGCGCCATAACCGGAAGCCTGCCGATCCGGAATATTAACGATCTGTCCAACGACCAACGCGCAAGGATCGACACCAGGGTTTGCTTTGCCGATATCCTGCCAGCAGCACCCGTTCCGGCCCGCTAAAAGGAAAAATGTATCTCCTGCTTTTATCGTATACTTTTTCAACAGCCCTACCCCTTTCTACATTTCCATATTATGGGGATCAAGGTTGTCAGGTTCTTTTTTTATCAAGTAGGTCTTTGACAGCTTTAACGATCAACCAGACACAATAGAAAGGAGATATCATCACCAAAATTGACAATATCCCGGTTCAAAGTTCTTCCGACTTGATTCATGAAATTTATTTTTTATCCTTCTCCATGGTAATTTGAGAAAGTACGAGTTTGGGTATATTTTGCGGGCATTGAGACTTTACAATGGCATAAGCATATTGCACTGAGAAGGGCTTTGGAAAATAAGCAAGATACCGGTTTTCCCAATGTGTGGGTGCATATTTGGCCTTGGCATGATGCAAAGCCTTAAAATCGTATGCATAATTCAAATTATCATAGATGTAGGCAAAAAACTTTTCATTCAGCGTGGTTTTATCCCCTGACGCCACATTATAAAGAGGAGAAAGCCCCAGATTGCCCCACTGTACACCCTCCCCTTTCATGACCATAAATGCTTCATAAATGATTTTCTCCATAACTCCCTGTGGGGCATCTTTTCTTCTTCTTGTTATGTCGGCCAGATAGCCGAGACCATTGAAATAAGGCAAGAAGACCACAAATCCAAGCATTTGTTCCTGGGCATCAATCGCATAAAAATACCTTCGGTCAAGCGGATTATCTAGCCCTACCCCGCCAAGCATAAAGGACATTTCCGGAGTACGTTTATTCCGTAACCATTCTTCTGAGATTTGATGGATCTCCTTTTCGATTTCCATATCCCGCGATGCTTCAGGTTTATACTCTTTAACAGTGATTCCCGCTTTATTCGCATAGTTGATCGCTGCCCTCACTTTGGCCACTTTTCCGCCTGCAAGAGTATATTCTGAAAGTTTAAAACAGGCATCTTCCCCGTATTTCAGCACCCCAAACTGAGCGGCCTTATATAGATCAAGAAAATAATCGGTAACATTAAGCAGCAAAAGGTCAAGGCCATTCTGTTTGGAAAAAAATAATAATTCATTAAGAAAAATAAAACTATCCTTTTTGTCACAGATGATATCGCCACAGCAGACCAAAACGCCCCCGATAGTTGTATAGGAGCACATGCCGTCAACGCTGCTGCTGAAGAAGTAGCGTTTGTCTTTTTCCAGGGACAGATAGGACATCGGATTTTGTCCATATTTTAACACTAATCTGCGAACCTTTTCCATGTCCTGTTTATCATGAATATAGTTGTAGACAAGGGGTTTCATCAGAAGCAGTGCCGAAGCAAAAATACAGATCCAGTTAATCATGATTAAAGTATCCGCATAAATACGGCCGTAATTGCTTTTGATTTCAAGCACGGAAGCATCCATAAAGATTAATAATTTTATTGAGCCTGCCAAGGCACTAAAAACTGAGTGCACATCGTTGATATGACCCCTCATCATGTATAAACCAATTGAGGCATTGGCAAAGAGTAAAACAAAAGAAACGCCAATAAACACAAAAGCCCATTTTAACGTTACTTTATTAGACAATCTACAAAAGTCCTTATATGAAAGAACGAGTACTAACAGAACGAACAATTCAATGATTACAATGGGAATCATCAATTGATGGAAACGTACAATTTGTAAAGCTAATGTTGCTGATAAAAAGATAACTTCGATAATCCAGGCATTACGAATCCTTTGAAATAAACTGTAAGCAAGAAGAAGCATTAATAAGCCGAGCATAAAGGATAATACGCCATGAACCATTACATAATTGGGATTAATAATATTGCCATAAATATGCTCAACTTGCCTTGTAAACTTAAAAGGCAATGCTGACAATAAGTTTTCAAATCCTATCAATATCAAAAGAAAAATAGAAAAGTTTTGTATTTGCCTTTTTATATATGTACTCATTTTTTTGTTCCTTCTGATATCTTTCTATACTCGTCTATATATTACCTGACGTGACAGGCAAAATCAAATGATTGAAGGTCTCGAATAGGCTTCGTAATTGTAACTTGTCCTTTTGAACTAATTCTTGATATTTCCATGACAGAACCACCTTTCTATTCTTTGCATCTTTACTTTCTTTACGTCTACTATGCTACTGTTACAGGTATATGTGCAAATGATTAACAGTCATCCATTGTTGTTCCCTTTCCCCCCATGACTTGTTGTCAAGTCTTTCGATGTGAATCTTCGATACGGCAAAATTTTTTAATTTAAAGAACTTGTACGCGCCTACAAATTCTTCGGTTAATAAAATAATTCGCTTGCCGCTCTATACGAAAGATGAACCGATTAAATTAAATCATGTAGCTAGGGTGGTAAAAACAAATTAAAGCAGCTGCCGGGGAAATGTTCTCGGCAACTGCTTTAATAAGAAGTTGAAATTTACAGCTTGAGCAGACGCTCTGCATTACCATGGGCAATCTTTTCCTTATCGGATGCGCTGATTGGTGCATTTTCAAGAAACGCTCGCGCGCTCTCGTTGCCGATATAAGGATAATCTACAGAGAATATGATCCTGTCTGCGCCCAATACCTGCAAGATAAATTGGAAGTGCGGCAGCGTAAACATACCGCTTGGCGTGACATAAACATGATTGATAAAGGTTTCAGATATTGTTTTCGGGAGATGTGTCGCTTCCTTGGAAAGCGCTTCATCAAGGCGAGCAAGGAAGAACGGCACCATCTCTCCCCAATGACCTGCAATCAGCTGTAAATTGGGATATTTCACGAAAACACCCGATAATATCATTCGTAGCATATGGACGCCTACTTCTGCGTGCCACCCCCAGCCAAACGCTGATAACCTTGCACTGACAACTGGATCCAATCCGGCATAATACGCCTCCTGCACGGTTCTGGCAGGAAATCCCGGGTGCATATAAATGGGCACCTTTAAAAAGTTCGCCATCGCAAGAACAGGCTCAAATTTAGGGTTATCAAGAAATATTGCGTCTGCTGCTGGCCGTCCGCTAAGCAAAACCCCTTTGAAATTAAGCTCCTTTACAGTACGCTCCAGTTCCTCTGCCGCCGCCTTCGGGTCTGCCCACGGTAAAGTTGCAAAAGCTGCAAAGCGGTCAGGATATCTTCTAACCCTCTCTGCCATTTCATTGTTGGCTGCCTTCGCTATCGAAATAGCTTCCGGCGCAGGGATTAACTGCGTCATTGCCGTATAAGAAAGCACCTGCATATCAATTTTTCCCGCATCCATGCTTGCCAGCCACTTTTCTTCTACATTCCCATCTGTGTCTGTGGTGTAATAGGCCAATCCAGGCGAGTGGGAGTCTGGGACATAAGGGGCCATTTGCAACAAATTGCCAAATGATGCTGCGGTTATTTCTCTATTATTTATATGTTCTTCTATTGTGATAATCTTCATTTTTGATTTACATTTCCTTTATTCGTTTATAAATGACTCAATCCCATTGACCCATACGCGTTTAACCTTATGGAGCGCTTTAATATCGGTAGTAGGGTCACCATCAACCAAAAGCAAATCCGCCCTGAGACCCGGTTTAATCATGCCTCTGTCAGCGATGAATCCGAATAATCTGGCTGGAAGGCTGGTTGCGCTTTGCAGCGCCTGCACAGGAGTCATGCCTACAGCCACAAACGCTTCGATTTCATCAAGCAAACCAATGCCGTGGTCGATACTGGCAGGGGCAAAGGGCGCATGATTTGCATCAGTACCTGCAATGACTGGTATCCCCGCATTTATTAAGGTTTTTAGTGTAATATCAATATTTTGTGAATCCAAGTTGAGATTGGGCATACGATTTAGAAAAGTTATTGTTTTTTTCATCATGCCCGAAGTAGGAACCGTAATAATCCCTTTTTCCAACATTTCTTCGATCAGGGATTCCGTAATCGGGGCTTCAACCGGAATGTGCGTAACAACATCAACACCTGCATCAATGGCCGTTTTGAAAGTCGCCATCGATACAGCATGGGCAAATACCAGAAGTTTATGTTCGTGTGCTGCCTCTGTCAAGGCGGTAATTGTTTGCGGGGATAAGGCCTTTTCCGCCATACGCGGTTGATCCTCAATGATAATTTTTATATAATCTGCGCCTTTATTAACCTGATCGGCAACAAAACCTTTGGGGTCGTCAATAGGATAAAGCGCAGCTGTGTAACACGTCAATATATCCGAAAATCCCGGGCGTTTTTTCAGGCTGTTTATAAACTCCGTGTCATGAACCGCCATATCAAGCATAGAAGTGACTCCGTATTTTACACCATTTTCCAGATCATTTAATGCTTCCATATGGACATGCGCGTCAATCAGTCCGGGCAGCAGTGTACCCCCCTCGCCGTTAATAACCGTGTCCCCTTTGGTTTCGTGGGATATGAGACCATTTTCAATCACAACCGATTTATGATTCGTTAATTTTATGCCATCAAAAATCTGTACATTGGTTATTTCTATTGACATGACTTCCCCTCCTAAATTCTCATTTTAGGACAAGCGCTTACTTCATATTTGTTCCCGCTGGTCCAATTCCTGACGATCCCTGACAAACCGCCTGTTATTCATACGATATCTCCTTCTATTTCATATACTTTACCCCCCTTGAAAGTAATATTTACTTTATGGTAAAAATAACTTTACCGTTGACAATGATACTACCGAATGTTACCATTGTCAACGGTAAAGTAAAATATTCTTTACCGTAATAAAATGATGTGATAAGGTGTAACGATCATGCAGAATAAATCTGAACTACTAAAGGAACTAACCGATGTTGGGCATCTTTTTCGCAAGATTCTAACCCGGCCCATAGAATCGAATTGCAAAGTGAATGTGAAGCCTTCACAAAAGTACGCCCTGATCGCACTGTCAAATTACAGTGAGATGACCATGTCAGAACTCGGTCGGGACCTATTGGTCTCGAAGCAGCAGCTTACCATCATCGTTGGTGAATTGCTGAGAAAGGGTTACGTTGAGCGTTATCTTGATAAGAATAATCTTCGTATTGTCTATGTCCGGCTGACCGAAGAGGGAAGAAACGCTCTTAATGAGATCTATACGCATGTAGAAACCGGGCTTTCATCAAAGCTGGATCTACTGTCCGCTGAAGAGCTTGACGCGTTAATGTCTGCGGCGGTTTCAATTAAGAAATCGCTCGAGAAAATAGATGAAAATGAATAGGACAAGTATAAATATTTAGGTAGGAAATGATCAAAGTCGCCCTCTCTATTCGGAGCGAATGAGAATACTCAGACGAACTTCCGCTTCTCCGTTTACATAATCCAGTTCCTGAATCAAAAAAGGGACCTCCTTCTGAAGCTGAATTGTATTCACCGCCCGGAGTATTTTCTTCAGTTCCCCTTCTCCGTTTACTTTGATCGTGGCTTGAAAGAAATCCCCTCTTTTCATTGACGGCTGGGTGATATCCATGGCCTTAACCGAAACATTTTCGGATTTGAGGCAATGATTGATCTGTTCCAGCATATGCGGAAGATCAGCGCGATCCGGTATCAGCAGATTGTTCTTGGCCCCTTCTGCCAGAATGTCCTGGTATTCCTGCCGGAGTAAGTTTTCTTTTGCACTGACGGTATCTAGTTGCCGAGTCAGCGGTCGCACTGCCAGGACCTGGACTGCGATGACGGCCAATAGAATGATACTCGCGCCCATAATCACAATTCTGCTTAAACTTAACTTATCTAAAAACCGCCACCTTGTAGCAGGCTCAGATAAGAAGTCTCTCTGAGATGAGATGTTTCTATCAGATAAAAAGTGCTTTAAAAATTGAAGGTATTTAAAAGACACATCTTTACCTCACTTCAAATTTTTCTTTCTACACGCAAGCAGAACGAAATTGTTTTATCCCGATAATCATAATCGGTCAGGACTGGTTCCCTCCAGCCTTCTTCCGTCAAAACCCCGATTAAACTTGTGATACTAAGATTATCGGAACAGTCCGCATATAGGTACAGCGTATTCTGCCGATAGCTCAGACGATTCAAACGTATACTGCTGTTAAGGCTGGCTAAGGACTTCTGAACCATTGTTAAATCCCCAAATGTATCGCTGCGGTTCCGTTCCCATTCCGACCAGATCTGATTTTTCCGTTCCGCGTTTAGTTCATCGACCTGTTCCTGCAGTGCCGTAATTTCTATCTGGTGCTCAGAAATATGATTGATTAGCGGATAGCAATAACAACCTATCCCGAAGACCATTCCAATAAAAATCATCAGGACCAGCAGGCATGTTTTTATTTTGGCTGGCCGCAAAAAAATGCAGCCTAAATTGCAGTTTTTCTTTTCTTTCACTCTTTGCCAGCCAGCCAGCAGTGCCAGGTGATGAAAATTCATAGAATAGCTATCTGCCGAAAAATCACTGGAATCAAATTCCTGATAAACGGATTCCAGCGTCCGGACACCCTCAGCCTCTCCTGAATCAATCAGGATATCTGCGATCCGGGCGGCTTTAGCGCTTCCATCCGTGACAACGATATTGAAAGGAATTGTGCAGTCTTTCAGCGCAGTATAAATCTGATATTTCGGAGTCTCCGGTTCATTGCCCGGGATCACCCTTATCACTTCCGGCAAGCCATTGCGATATTGGACAGCCTGGATATTTTGATTATCAAGTTTAAACAGGCAAAGAATTCTTTTTTCTTTTAAAGGTGCCAGGATCCCGCCAAATGCCTGAACCGTATATTCAGCACCGCAAAGTTCATATCCCGTCTGCTGAAGACACCGGGCATAAAGCTCAAGCGTAGTTTTCCTTACGCCAATGACGCTGATCCGAAGATATTCATCCTTCTTCTCGTCCAATACCACGTATTCATAACAAAGTTCGCTGATTGGAACCGGAACTTCCTGTTCAAGCCAGAAATGAACTGTTTTATCCCGATACTTCGGAACAACCCAAGGAATACAAAATTCCCTGATCAGCCCGTTCTTAAAAGGAAGCAACAGATAAACAGGGACTTTTCTCGAACATTTTCGTTGCCCGAATCGTCCCTGACAGTCTTTTTGACGATATTCATCCAGAACCATTTTTAGATTTTCTTCGGCGTCACTGCCTTCGGACCCTGAAAAAGTCTCCAGTGGAAAGCTGGAGAAGACAATCTCGGAACCCATGTTTCCAAGACGCTTCGAGCGATAAAGAAATCTTATTTCTTGGGCATCAATCTCTAAAAAAAGCATTTTTTCTTGGCCTGCCTTCTAAATAGACGACCATAAAGTACTGGCAAGACTTTCGTCAAAAACTTTAACTTCAGCCTGAGATCCATCCGAACTTAGATATACCATAATCAAATTTCCGGGGTCCGGAAAGGTATTTCCGGTAATTTCTGCAATACCAAATCCCGTTTTCCCTGTCTCGGCCTTTTGCTGCGTCACCGTTGAATCAAGTCTGGCAATATAATCAGGGATAAGTCCTGAACCCGTGATCGTTCCGTTTGCAGCAGAAAGTTCATCAATCCTGAGATATATTCCATTGTCGACCTGATACCTGTCCAGCGCTGCTTTGACTTCACGTCCTGTTGTGATATCGGCTTTCTCTCGAGCTGTTTCTGCATTCCCAACGAAACGTGGGATGACAATTGCGGCTAGGATGGCCAGAATAACGACCACCAGCATAACTTCCAGAAGGGTAAATCCTTTCTCGTTTTTAACCACTTAAGACATTCCTCCCTGTATTTTTTGACGTTTATTTTAATTTTTGCCTGTGATTTTAATTTGTTTATCGTATAAAAGAATATAAGCTTAATGGATCTGTGAGCTTATATCAAAGATCGGCAGGAGAACTCCGATAGCCACGAAACCGACCAGGCCCGCCATAAGAAACACTAGAGCAGGCTCTAAGAGCTTCGTATACTGCTCAATTCGCTCCTCCAGCTCTTTTTTGAACATCCGAGTCATATACGCAAGCATTTCACTGAGTTTGCCGGATTCCTCCGCAACCTCCAGCATTTTTGCAACTTCAGGAGGAAACAACTTACTCGTGATGATGACCGAGAACATTCTTCTTCCTTCGTTGACAGCAAAAATTAATTGGGTTGTCAATTCCTGCATCAGATGATCCTTGAAAAGGTTTTTCACCAGGAGCAGTGATTCCTGCAGAGACAGCCCCGCGTCCAGCAATCTTCCCAGGACCGAACAAAATTGAATGAGCTGCCTAGTTCTGTTGATCTTACCGGTTCCAGGTATGATGAAGGAATGTCCTTTTTTATTCAGCAGCCACACCGTTATGGCCAGAACAGGGATAACGGCTGTCAAATACGGGATACAACAACCCACATTAAACATTATTTTTGTTGCCAGCGGCAATTCCGTCTCAAACCCGCGGAAAAGGTTTTCATACATCGGCAGAATCATAAGGCTGAGGGTATAGATGATAAACAAAGATGCGACAAGAAGCAGAACCGGATAAAATAAAGCATTTTTGAATTTCTTCTCAAAAAAATACGCGTCCTCCAGATAACCTGCGATATCGATCAACGCAGTCGGCAGAGTCCCGCTTCTTTCGCCGGCTTTGACCATCGTGGCAAACAGGTGCCCCGGAGAGGGAATGATGCCCTGCAAACTGACATGCAGTTCGGCGCCAGCCTGAAGAGAGAGGCTAACCTGCTTCCATTGATTTTTATCTAAACCGGTTGTTTCTCTTTCCGCAATGACATCTAATACCGCAAGCAGCGGAATGCCTGCCTCCAGCATTGTTCCCAGCTTACGTGCTGTCCTCCCCCAAAACAGTTTTCTATTTCCCGTCTTGTATCTGATCCACACCGAAGTGAATAATGCCCTGGTGATCTCCACGGGATATAAATGCTGTTCCCTTAGCCCGGAAACAACTCTGCTTTGATCTTCCTCCGCCCAGTAGCCCATCCGTATATTGCTATTTTTATCAACGGCTTTCCATTTCCAGAGCAATCGCAAACCCTCTTATTATCCTAATCTATATTTCCGCCCACAGTCTCATGATTTCTTCCAGAGAAGTTATTCCGGCAGCGACTTTCCTAAGCGCATCTTCTTTCAGCGTAAGCATTCCAGATTTTTTAGAGACCTTTTCAAGGCTGGCGGCACTGCCTTTTTGCAGAATTAGTTTCTTAATTTCCTGATTGTAGGGAAGATATTCATGAATCCCTATCCTGCCGTTGTATCCGGTCCCATGGCACTTGGAACAGCCTGCCGGTTCATAAATAGCTGATACGGCTTCCCCGTGAAAAATTTGTTTCTCTTCAGCTAAAACCGGTTTTAATTTCCGGCAATTCAGACATAGTCTCCGGACAAGTCTCTGAGCCAGTACCCCGCAAACCGCCGAAGCTACCATATAGGCATCGATATCCATATCCAATAAACGGGTAAGCGCTTCTGCTGCAGTATTGGTATGAACGGTAGATAAAACAAGGTGCCCGGTCATTGCAGCCGCTGTTGCAATTTTGGCGGTTTCTCTGTCTCTTATTTCCCCTACCATAATAACATCCGGATCTTGACGAAGAATGGATCTCAGGCCACTTGCAAAGTCCAGGCCAATACCAGCATTGACCTGAGCCTGACTGACTCCCGGTAGTCGGTATTCGACAGGGTCTTCGATGGATACCATATTGATTGTTTCGGACGGCAGCTCCCGGATCAGGGCATATAATGTGGTGGTTTTGCCGCTCCCGGTCGGACCGGAAATGAGGATCAGCCCATGCGGCTGGCGGATAAGCTTTCGAATTTGATATTCGACATCCTCCCGCATACCCAGTTCTTCCAGGGAGAGACGTGCGGTCTTTTCATCCAGAATCCTGGTCACAACTTTTTCTCCATAGACAGTCGGAAAAGTAGAAACTCTGACATCAATTTTCTTATCAGAAATGTCCAGCATGATTCTGCCATCCTGAGGGAGACGTCTTTGGGTTATATCCAGACCCGACATGACTTTCAAGCGGGCGGTAACACTTCTGGACAGATCCTTTGGCAAGTTTTCCTTAACCATCAGCAGCCCGTCTATCCGAAATTTCACGCTGAATCCGGTTTCGATCGGTTCCCAGTGTATATCACTTGCTTTTTCGATAACAGCCTGTCGGAACAGCGAATCAACAAGGCTGACGACCGGCGTTTCCTGGGCATTGACATTTTCTTCAATCTTCCAGCTCACTGATTCGTTTGGATTTAGAACAGCATGTTCCCCAGTTGATCTTTCCAATGTAAAACATTCTCGGATCGCAATTTTGATTTCTTCAGCGGAAGCTAGGAGCGGATCAACCTGATATCCTGTAAAAAGCATCACATCATCCAACGCGGTTCTATCTGTAGGATCCGCCATAGCGATGATGATTCTTTGATTCTGAGCCGCAATCGGAATCAGCGTATATTTCCGGGCTAGTTCTTCCGAAACCAATTTTGCTGCTGAAACATTGACAGGTCTCTCAGCAAGACTGATCATGTTAATTCCTGATATCCGGCTTTTAAATTCCAGGATTTCCTCTTCTGCCAAATACGCTGCAAGAAGTTCTTCAAGTTTTACTCCCTGGTCAAGCAGGGCAAGCTGAGTAGCTATCTCATCGGCATTTAAAATAAGTGCCTTGTTCTCACGGGCATACACGTAAAGTTCTTTAAGCACAAAATCTTTCCAAAATCCTGGTTTGGACTGATCAATCATAAACGTACCTGTACCCGGTAAGGTCGTACTTCCCGTCTTCTCCCAACACAAGCTCCCCAACCCTGCACTGTTTCATATTCCCCATTGTTGCCCTGGATGTGATTTGCGTTACATCGTTGGCCCGTATGACTTCAATTTCAACAACCATTCCTTCCGAATCGTATTGAATGCTCCCCTGCCAGGAAGGATCATGAGCAAGAACTGCTTTGGCGTATTCAAGTCCGCTGTCAGCCATATAAGCAGTCTTGACTTTTTGGGCCTCACAGGCAACGATACGTTCCTGTGAGCTGATCAGAATAAAGGTCTGAACCCCCATCCAGGATAAAGAAAACGTAACAAGAAGTATCAGCAGAGACACATTTCCGCTCTCTTTGTTTAATCCGAAGAACTTCTTACACGGACAGTTCTTTGCCAGGTGACGGCGTTCTCCGCCTGTTCTGCCACTAGAGAAATTTGCCATAACCCATCCTTAACTCCAGTACAATAAAATTCATAAATCCTGCTTGCTACCGGAGTCGGAACACCGAGATGTTCACGGTACAAGTCCGGAACTCCGTTAAAGTCCTTGTCAGCAAGATAGTAGCTGTCTGTCATGGCCTTACCGTTCTCAAGATAATTGATACGTAATACTTTACCTGTCCATACTACACTTTCTGCCGTGGAAATAGCTGCGGTCAGAACCTGACCCGCCCGGACAGCTGCAAAGGAAAGATCGGCGTCTGCCATCAGCCCCTTAGCCATCCGGTACTGACTGATGTATAATTGAAAAACCATTGCAGCAACGATTCCGGTAATGACCAGAGAAACAAGAACTTCTAACAGCGTAAATCCCTTGTCATTTTGCCGTCCCGTTTTCTTTGTCAGCCCAGCCATAAGTTACTCCAACCAACATCGTCAAATTCTTATCTACTTATTACCAATTATTAACTTATTTACTATATTTCTACATATTTCCTATATTTCCTGCCTGTTATATAGATAATTTACTTATTTTCCCAAATCAATGATTATTCTGTAATATAATGCAGATAGGTCAGCTTGAACTCTTTTTGATCTTCCAACTCAGTCCAGTTAATTTTTACAGAAATTTTAAGCAGATTTGGAGAATCCCATTCACAACAGACGGTTCTGGAAAACTGTCCAGATTCATCACGCGTTGTCCCGCTCAGATAATGATAAACGGCAGAAGGATCATCTAGCAGGACCGCCGTGATTTCCTCCGCTGTCGAACTGGCAAGATTGACTGCCTGTAGGGTATTGTCGGTATGGCTGCTCTTGATATATGCCGTATTGATCAATGCCAACATGACTGCAAATCCCAGACTAAAAATAAAGAGCCCTGTTAAAACGTCAAGCAAAACAAAACCTTTTTTCTTAGCGTTCATTCCCCACCTCCCCAAGCAGATTGATTTGTAAATCCTCAACGTATCACTGCTTTTCCACTCTCATCAAGCACATAATGTTTATTTGGATCAAACGGGCAGGCCGGTATTTCCTCAAGATAGGGTCCCTGCCAGTTTAGATCAGCTGAAGGGCAGGTCATCAGATCATCAAGACTTTCCGGACTGCTGCCCGTATCCAAACGGTATAGCCTTACTGCGCTTTCTATTTTGAGCACATTGACTTTGTGTACTTCTGATTCCGTACTGTCGATACTGCTGCTGTAACCAGGCAGAACCATGGAGGCCAGTATTCCCAATAAAGCGATGACCAATAATACTTCCCATAAAGTAAAACCGTTCTTGCAACCTTTTGGCATAACAATTCCTTTCTTGTCTCTGATAAAACGAAAAAATATGTAAATTAATTACATATTTTCTACACAAATATTCTATTTCCTTTAAGGTTGGTATTTTTCGGGAACAGCAAAAAGGTACTGCTGTAAATCTCAACTTACATTTTTTTGTTCTGCAATTTATATTATTAGTACTTATTTGACCTAAATGATGACTTTTTCCCAGGCCCTGAGAATTTCTTCATCGTTACAGTCTGCAGCGACGACCGATCTCCCAATGCCGACCGGCAGAATCAGCACCTTATTACCGGCCTTATTCTTCTTATCTGCAGACATGTGTCCAAGCAGTACTGCCGGATCATGCGCTTTGGCCGTAGTGGGCAGGTCCATTTTCATTAAGAGATTCAGGATTCTGTCCAGCTGTTTGTCGTTGACCAAACCTCTTTCTCTGGACAGATTGGCTACGGCGGCAATCCCGATACTGACCCCTTCGCCGTGCATAATACCCTGATAGGCTTCCTCTGTCTCCAAAGCATGCCCAAAACTGTGTCCGAGGTTCAGCAGCATCCTGTTTCCCTTTTCTTTCTCATCCTCAGTGACAATCTTAACTTTGACAGCCAGAGACCGCAGGGACATTTCCTTGATGATCTTGTAGTCCAATCCTTTGATGGTTTCGGCATGTTGTTCGATGAATTCAAACAAATCCGGATCAGCGACAAGCGCGTGTTTAATGGTCTCGGCAAGCCCGTTCCGCATCTCTTCCCACGGAAGCGTCTGCAAGGTGTCAAAATCCGTCCAGACGACCTGGGGGGCATAAAAAGATCCCAGAAGGTTTTTACCGGAAGGATGGTTCACCGCCACCTTGCCGCCAATACTCGAATCAATCTGGGACAGCAAGGTGGTCGGAATATGGATGTAACGCATTCCACGCATAAAAATACTTGCAAAAAATCCGGACAGATCCCCGATCACCCCTCCGCCGAGGGCCAGCACCATAGTGTCCCTGTCCGCTTTGAATTGCAGCGCCTGTTCCGTTAGTTTACTGATCCTGTCCAGTGATTTCTCCTGTTCACCGTCAGGAACGGTAATCAAATCGGTCTTTAAGTCCTTCATTCCGTCCAAAAGTTTATCTGCATAGTATCCGGCCACAACATCATTCGTGATGAGAAGATAATGCCCGCTCGTGCCGTATGCTGTTTTCAAATGACCGCCAAGCTCGTCCAAAGTGGCTCCCAGTAACAGCGGGTAACCGTGTCCTCCGCTGACATCTATTCTCTGTATCATGCTGTAATGTGTTCTCCTTTCAGCAGTTCGAGGATCTCCGCCGCAACTGTTTGAACATCTTTATCCGATGTGTCAACCGTTACAGGCGCCTTTCTGTAAATCACTTCCCGGTCTCTCCAGAGCTTTTCTATTTGTTCCGGTTCGCTGCTGGAAAGAAGCGGCCGATCGTGATGCATTTTTGCTCTCTGCAAAGCAGTCTCCAATGGAACATACAGGTAAACCAATTTCCCAAGTCCGTGGAGAATATTCCAGTTTTCCGGGTTTAAAACCGTTCCTCCGCCAGTGGCAATAACCGTATCGGTAAATCCGGAAATCCTATGAACCAGCAGATTTTCTTCCGACCGGAACATTGCTTCACCGCATTTTTGAAAAATCTCCGGGATTTTCAACCCTGTCACTCTTTCGATCTCACTGTCCGTATCCAGAAATCCCCAGCGGAGTTCCCTGGCCAGAAGCTTACCGACACTGCTTTTTCCAGCAGCCATAAAGCCGATAAGTACAATATTTTGGGGTATCGAATTCAGGCTATCGGACACGAAATTTCACCTCTCTATTCCATCCTGATCCTGCCCATCACAGGCGCAACAATCACATTTCTTTCTAAATCCCCTGACGCCAGCATGACCGTCAGACCGGTGTCAGGCGTCCCTGTCGGGCGAAAAGTAAGATCAGAAGGACTATTGGCAAAGTGCACCCCATTCTGCAGGTTGACTTTACGGATAAACTCTCCCTGTCTGAAGATCTTATATTCACCGGTATAAACAGAAAATTTAATTTTATACCAAACATTCTCAGCCAAAGCTGTCTGCTGAACTTCCCGTAAGTCCTGAAGCAGAACTGCGGCTGAGAGTTCCAGTCTCCGTTCCTCCATTTGCTGCGGAATGTGCACAAGGAAAGTAAAGGCTGCACTTGATAATAGTGCAAGCACAAGCAGGATCTCAATCAATGAGTACCCGTTCCTTTTCTTCGCCATCATTCCGCTCCCCTGTTATCTCCCAGTTTCTCCTGTAAAGCTTTTCGCATAATATCCAGTGGAGCCTTCCGCTCCAGCCAGAATTCCCAGGCAAGGACCCCCTGATAAAGCAGCATATCCAGACCATTCATGGACCGGCAGCCGCAGGCATCGGCCTGGGCCATGAAATCTGTAACGGCTGGATGGTAAATCAGATCAACAGCCCAAGCCGAAGGATTAAGACCTTGAAGATCAATCGTATACGCTTCGTCTTTCATGCCAATCGAAGTTGTTTGAATCAGTAAATCTACAGCCTTCAGCCAGCACCCGGGAGCCAAAATACCTGAGACCGCATTTCCGCCGAGTCTGTTTACTTGTCCGGCAAGTGTCACAGCTTTTTCCTCACTTCGGTTCAAAATAAGCATTTTCACCTGTAAGGATGCCAGGGCTGCCGCAATGGCTTTCGCAGCCCCTCCGGCCCCTAATATGACAACTTCTTTGCCCTCAAAAACAAAACCCTTACTGAGCAAAGACTGAATAAAACCGCCGCCATCCGTGTTATGCCCATAGAGTCTTCCATTTTGGACTTTCACGGTGTTGACTGCACCAATATTCTGCGCTTCAGGAGTCAGGACATCCATATAAGGAATGATTTTTTCCTTCAGTGGATACGTGACGTTCCAGCCGTCATAGCCGTTATTTTTGAGATATCCGATACTTTCAGCCAGTTGAGTCGGCTGAACTGTTATCCTGTCGTAGGTTGCAGGCAAACCGGCGGCCTTAAATCCCGCCTCGTGCATTTTCGGCGACAGGGAATGCTCCACAGGATAGCCGATGATGGCATACTTCATGCGTCTCTCAGTCCCCTTCATAGACATCTGAAAATGGACAAACAAAGAACAAAGTCTTACGTATTCTTAAGATTTTAACGGCGTTTTTAACGGCGGGTATACTTGGCTTTTCTGCCTACCAGCCGTTCCAGAAAACGCAGGACTTTCGTACCATGAAATTCTCTTTGAGCGATCGGTGAAACTAATATGGTCTTAAGCCCGAGCTTGTTGCCGCCAAAAACATCTGTAAACAGCTGGTCCCCAATCACTGCGACCTCGGACTCCGGAATATCCAGGACCCGAATCCCTCTCAGAAAAGCTTTTTTCTGCGGTTTCTTGGCCCTGTAAACATAAAGTATTTCCAGCACATCAGCAACCGCAGAAACCCTTTCGGGTCCTCTGTTATTGGAAACGATGCAGGCTTTAATTCCTGCGTCATTCATTTTTTTAAACCAGGCAATCACGTCTTCGGTTAAAGTTCTGTCATTCCAAGGTGTGATGGTGTTGTCCAGATCCAGGATCAAACCTTTGATGCCATTTGCCTGCAGATCCTCTGCCTGGATATCCTGCAGCATCTCATATTGAAAATCCGGTCGTAAGATTCCGCGCATACCGGTTCCTCTGCTTTCCATTTAATATTACCAAATAATTATATATCAGCTCAATATCCAAGAGCAACCTGTTTCTGGCAAGTTTAAGGCAAGTTGTGCCTGACAGGTTGTTAT
>JAMPIU010000147.1 GCA_023667845.1 Dehalobacter sp.
AATTATATTGATATAATATTTCTTTTTTAAAATAATAACTGTATTACTACGCATTAACAAGTACTTCAAAAATAATTTTAAAATAATAAACGTATTTGCTTACATGCCTATAATTTCTATCTCTGACCTGCCCCAGTAATGAACCAACATGGAACAGGTTATACAGGTTATATCTGTGTATATATTCACCATTGTCGCAGACTTCACTGCAAGAATCACAATGACCTGGCTTAGCCGCTAATACGCTCAGCACCTATTTTCAACAAAATATGATCAGAGCAAAGTCGTCAGACTCAGAGCTTATGTGTTGCTAGAACGGTGCATTTTGGAAAAGCCTTATTCAGGATCATAATATGAATCCTAGCTAGGGGTATTTAATATAATGGAATTTGTTTTTACTGATTTGTTTTTCCGCAATTCTTTTTTAACTAGAATATGTAAAATTATTGAGCTGACTATCGACGCAGTTAATAAATAACTGTTTTCATTTTATTAGTTGGCACACTAATAAATCATTTAACTACCATACCTTGATCCACCCACTGCCACTTACCTTTTTCGTTGGTGACAAAACCGAACAATTTCAAGGTAGATAAGACATATCTCACACGCCGTGGAATCGTTCCCCGTTCACCATATTGAGCCGAAAGCTGGGCGTACAAATCAGTCGCGCTAACTGTCTTAACGCCAATTAATGATAGTTTACGAAATACATTTACGCAATCAGCGACAAAAGGGGTTGACAGTTGCAAAAGCTCAAACCTTAGCTGGTCGCGTTCCGTCGGCACCATTTTCTTCATCTGCTCATGAGCCGCCACCAGATTTTCATGGGAGATACCCGAAAGAAAGCCAACAGTACGCTGAAGTTGACTTACCGTCTTCCGTAGTGATGTCGGGGTCTTTATTTCATTCGATAGGTAATCACGGAGGTGATTATCTAGTTCTACTTTATTGGAGGATGAGACATATTTTGAAAGAGCATAATCAAGCCATTCCGGCCGCATCATACGGTCGAACATGACAGGAATCTTTTCAGGATGTTGTTTCATGCTAATACCTCCACAACTGGAATAATTGCTTCTTCAATGCTAAATCCGCCATGGCTTTCAATGGTGGTACCGTATGATGCAAATGCACCGCTTTCCGCTGCAAACAAAGGTTGACAATCTGCTGGCAGTCCGGTCGGCTGAAAAATAAAAGTGCCATCAATGCAATTGGCCTTTCTTAAACTATCATTAGGGAACAGCAATACTCTTTGCGATGCTTTCTCTGCCAGCTCACCAATATACGGTCGGCCAATCCCTCTGCATTCAACATGGCCGTGGTCGGATAATACCCACAATCTATAGCCGTTGTCTAATCCCTCACGTAGCAACCCGCGCAACGGTGTACGTCTCGCCCAACGTTTGGCCGCAGCATATGTAGAATCATAACTTAACTGCAGCGAATGAACAATGCTATCCCATGAAGCATCTAAGATGCAGATTCGGCTTTTACCTTTTGCTATGGCATCACGGATGCCTGATGATTCAGTGACTTGGAACCATTCACCGTCATCCCTAAATCGATAGCGCCAAAGTGTTCGTTCCAGCCTAGCCGAATGATTACTTGCACTGAACCGGTTAGGTAGTATCCCTTCAAAAAATGCCCTCCGGGCCAAAGATGTAATTGTCGGGATTACAGTGAACGCAGCTCGACGGAAAAATTGAGAAAAAACGCCTTCTTCATTCCATGTTTTTTCTATGACGAGCCATGTCCGCAAACTTAAGCAATCGACCATAAAGACTATCATTCGATCTGATCCGGCTTCATCAGCAAGACGGTTGCGAAGGCTGCTAATGCAAAGCACCTCGGGATTTGTTGCTGATAGCGCTAAATTATATCCACCATTCTGTACCCAATTTACAAACTGGGCATTCGTATCAGATCGTAATGCTTGGTTACTTTTGGTGTTACAGCTCTCCGCGTAGGTCCAAGCGTAGTTTAGCCACTCCCTCGGTGTTGCTTTCGAATCAGGCGACTCTTGCCACGATGTGCCGTCTTCGACAACTTCTAAACGACTTATTACTGCTGGGCGTTTCGCGCAATCTACAAGAAATGTCTCCCAAGACGGAGCGACAGAAGTATTGCTTTGCGATAACAACAAGGTCCGCGCAGCTACAGGATCGGTCAGCTCATGTTCACTAATATCTTTTCTACCGGATGAAACAGCAATGGGCACAAACCATGATGCGATCTGCCTTGGCAAGCCTTCATTCCCTACGACGATTCGCGCTAGTAGGCCATTCCACGCTTCACTGGTTTTTAGGAAAAGTGGATCGACACCGTACAATGCCCGAGCAATTTCCCACGCGGTATCGCGTGCGCTCAAACTTCGAGGCGTCACTTCATGCAAGCGCAATAAAACGTCCCAACGCGACCGCGGAACAGCTAACACGATGTCACGTACTAACCGGGGAAACAAGCGACCTATACTAACGCTTTCCCATCGATAATCTTTCAGCTTTGACTGTACCAACGCACGGCTTCGAGGTAAAGATGGCGCAATGATAATTGGCTTTTCGTCCTCGGGCACTTTGGTCCAACGAGACAGTTCATCTTCCAAACCATCCCATTCATATACGCTCATACCTGCTGAACGTAATGCCTCTCTGACCTCAGGCTGTTCCAGCAAGTCGTCGGGATCGTCACAAAAAGTTGGCAACCCACCTAAATCGGAAATTAAAGGATTAACAACACGTTTTACCCAATTCATTCAACCATCACCTGGATCGCCACCAAACATCGAAATTCCGGTAGCGGCTCGAATCTATCCGACCTTCGACCGGTTATGATATCGGACTCAATTTCGTTACGGCGTAACTTAACCCAAGGATCGTTCGCGTTGCCGCGTAAACTCTCCAGGCGAGCCTGTCTGTAACGTTCAGTCTCACGGATGCGTCGTTCACGGTTCTTTCCTTCTTCGGCCAGTAAAGCATAGAATATCTGTTTACCCTCGCTTTCCGCCATCTGCCGTAAAGCATCCGGTGGAGATACAATAGCATCTCCGAGTTCATCGATT
>JAMPIU010000148.1 GCA_023667845.1 Dehalobacter sp.
TGCTTGAAGTCAAGTGGGAAGCCGAGCAGGCTGAAAAGAGCGGGTACGATCACTTCATGCTCAAGGAAATACACGAGCAGCCCAAGGCCCTGCGCGACACCTTCAGCGGGCGTATAGCCGCCGACAACTCCAGGGTGATCCTGGACGAAGTGAAAATCACCCCGGAAGAAATCAGGGGTCTCAAGAAAATATTTATTACCGCCTGCGGCACCGCCTATCACGCCGGGTTCGTGGGCAAATACGTCATTGAAAAACTGGTCCGGCTGCCGGTGGAAGTCGATATCGCCTCGGAGTTTCGCTACCGCCAGCCGATTATTGAGCCGGGCACAATGGTGATCATTATCAGCCAGTCCGGTGAAACCGCGGATACACTGGCCGCGCTGAGAGAAGCCAAGCGGCAGGGGGCCCATGTCATTGCCGTGACCAACGTGGTGGGCAGCTCCGTTTCCCGGGAAGCCGACGACGTGATCTATACCTGGGCGGGACCGGAGATCGCCGTAGCTTCAACCAAGGCCTACACCACCCAGCTGGCGTCCATGTACCTGATAGCCCTGCACCTGGCCACCGTGCGCGGAACCATTGCCCCGGGAGAACTGGGCGAGATCCTGGCGGAGATGAAACAGCTGGAGGCCAAGGCCCAGCTGCTTGTGGACAATTCAGTGGAGATCATTGATTTTGCCGAGGAAATTTCCTCGTCCAAAAACCTTTTCTATATCGGGCGCGGCCTGGACTATGCCGTGGCCATGGAAGGCTCCCTCAAGCTGAAGGAAATTTCCTACATCCACGCCGAGGCCTACGCGGCCGGGGAACTAAAGCACGGCACCCTTGCCCTCATCGAAGACAATGTCCCGGTGGTGGCCCTGTGCACGCAGAAGGACCTGTACGATAAAACAGCCAGCAACATCCAGGAGGTCAACGCCCGGGGCGCCTCGGTACTGGCCCTGGCCATGGAGGGCTTCAGGGAAGTGGAGAAAGTGTCCGACAAGACCATCTACATTCCACAGACCCACCCGCTCCTGGCCCCGATTCTGACGGTGATCCCGCTACAGCTGCTGGCCTACCATACCGCGGTGGCAAGAGGCTGCGATGTGGATAAGCCGAGAAATTTGGCGAAATCAGTTACAGTGGAATAGCGACTAACCGAAATAAAGCATTATGTGTGGGTTTAAAAAATAAAACGTAATTTTAAAATAAAAAATGTTTATTTAAAAAAATAAATGTATTTACATCCGGCACCTTCTGTCATACAATGGAAATATAGACAGGGGGTGCCATATTTTATGGCCAAGCGGCAGCGCGGTATGTCTAAAAGAAAAATTGAAAGGTGGCTGAAGGAAGGCCGCGGACAGGGCATTGGGGTAGATTATAAGCCATGGCTATCTGTTCAAGATGTGCCTTCGGCTGGCAGATCGCACCGTGAAATTGGTATAAAAGTTCCAAGACAGTATACTTTTTTTTCTGATCTTGAAAACCGCTACTTCCACATGCTTGAGTATTCAGCAAGCGTAATAGACATAAGAGAGCAATACCCGCTCCTACCCATTGAGGAAACAATTTTTATCGCTGACGATTTGGGCATTAAGCATCCGACTGACCCTTCTACCGGTGAAAACGTTGTCATGATAACGACTTTCTTAATAACTATCGCTGGAAACGGTCAAACTCAACTACTGGCACGGACTATGAAGAGTTCTTCAGAGTTGGATTCTGCGCGAAGGATTGAAAAGCTGGAAATAGAGCGCAGGTACTGGGAAAAACAAGGTGTTGACTGGGGTATCGTTACGGAATACGAGGTAAATCGCACATTTGCTGACAATATGAAAGCAATTCGCAATTATTATGATTTGAAAATCTGCGGCTTATTTGAAGGAATATCGGCCCGCCAAATACAGGGGTATTTATCAAAGCTATTAGACGAACTCTGCGGTGAGTCAGCTATTGTAAGAAATATATGCTATAAATTTGATGAGAAAAATGGCCTTGAAGCAGGGAGTTCACTGGCGTTATACAAACATCTTGTCGTTACGCGACAGTTGGATGTGGATATTATTAACAAGCCCCTAGAGCTGGCCAAGCCTGAAATAATTAGACCCTTTGAACATGAGACCCTACAGACTGGGGTTGACACATTATGAATGGAATAATAGTCAATAAAGTGATTAGAAGAATAAAGGCCACTTCAGAAGGGGTAGACGAACTTCTACGCATTATCTGGATCAGCCAAGATGGTCGATTCGCCCAGTATGTTTCATTAGCCATAGATGTGGCGATGCCGCACCCGATCAAAATTTCAGATATTCAATCCGCATTTGAGAACGGATTTATGTCTGACGGGGATGATCCTTTTGCCCGTGTTATTGATGAAAGTGAAATTCCTGATAGCTATAGAGCGATACGTGAACGCAAATGGCAAATTGCTTCATATGTATGGGAAAAGAATACAGAGCGTGCTTTGCTAAAGAAGGAGCGCCCCAAACTATTTGAAGAAGCGGCGAATATTTTTAATGTTCATCCGATGGATGTAAGGCGGACAATGTCCCGTTTTTGGCAGAGAGGCATGGTTCCCAATGCATTACTGCCTGATTTTGACAAAAGGGGGTTAAGGGGCGTACAGAAGGCAGATACAATGAAGAAGAGAGGGCGTCCCAGGGAACGGTTTGAGTACGATGCAGAAATGCCTGGTATAAACATTACTGAGGATGTAAAGGACAAGATTCGCGAGTCTATAGATATGTTTTATTTAAGTAAAAGCAAACCGACAATAAAGGATACGTATAATCGTATGCTTTCTCGCTATTTTTCAGATATAAGCTACAAGAATGGAGAGAAACAGCCTATCATCTGGGAATCAGATCGGATACCTTCCTATCATCAGTTTTATTATTGGTTCAAACAATTTACAAATACCAAAGATAATATTATAAAACGGGAAGGTGAGCGTGTATTTGCACTGAAATATCGTGAACTACTTGGCGATACAACCGCTGAGGCTTTCGGACCGGGATTCAAATATCAGATTGACGCCACAATTGCCGATGTATATCTGGTCAGTAAAGTAAGCCCTAAATACATTATCGGCCGTCCTGTATTGTATTTGATTATAGATGTGTTTTCGCGAATGGTAGTAGGCATGTATGTTGGTATTGAGGGACCGTCATGGGTTGGAGCGATGATGGCATTCGACAATGTTGTGGCAGACAAGGTGGAGTTTTGTAAGCAGTATGATATTAAAATAAGACCTGAAGATTGGCCGTCGAGCCTTTTGCCGGAAAGGTTACTGGCCGACCGGGGGGAATTTGAGGGCATTTGCCCTGAGTCAATAATAAAAAATCTTGGCATCACAATTGAAAATACACCGCCTTATAGGGGTGATTTGAAGGGTATAGTGGAACGACATTTCCGTACCACTAATGAAAGGATAAAACGGCGTTTACCAGGAGCGGTGAGAAAAGCGGTCAAAGAGCGTGGCGAGGCTGACTACAGGTTGGATGCACAACTCAACATAGAAGACTTTACAAAGGTAATGATTCATGAGGTAATAAGGCACAATACCAGCGTAATGGAACAGTATTCCAAGTCAATGCTTGAGATTAGTGACAATGTCCGTTCAGTGCCTGTTGAAATATGGCAATGGGGTATTGTAAACCGCAGGTGTGGTTTTGTAGCTCGTGATCGTGATTTTGTAAGACTGTCATTGATGCCGAGGGAAAAAGCGGCGATCACGCGTGAAGGTATTAAATTTCATGGGATTTACTATAGCTGTGACATGGCTATCAGGGAAGGATGGTTTATTAATCCTCAAAGGACATCTGTACAAGTAGCCTATGACCCGAGGCGGCTTGATAATATTTATATTCCAGATGATACAGGCAGGGGCTATACGAAATGCTTTCCTGTGGCCAATTCCAAGAAATTTGGGAGTATATCTTATGATGATTATGTCATGCTGCAGAAATATCTTGAAGAAGAAAAGGTTTCTCTAAAAGCAAGCAAGACGCAGCGTGAAATTGATACTGACAGTGAAATACAGAAAATCGTTCGTCAAGCCAAGAAGAGAGCAGAAACCGGTGAGCAGGGCAACATGAGCAAGACTGAAAGGCTGCGAAATATTCGAAGTAACAGGGCGGTTGAGCGAGATTTACGCCATGATGAAGAAAGCTTTGAATTGGGAGCAGAACAGGCAGGGAAAAAGGACGATAACAGGCAACAGACTAAAAAGAATGAAATTGTAGCTTTTTCAGAGGAGAAGAAGAAAAAAACACAAAGTGACTATGAAGATGAAATCCTCGATTTGTTAAAACGTAAAGGGGATGAAAAGATTGGTGGGAAAAAATAGTATTCTATCGGATTATTATGTACTCGTGGGAGACAAGGTTTCTAAACCGGAATACAATAAGCAGTTCCTAACAGAGTATAATGGGAATCCGCTGATAGAGGCCCTTCCACCGATCTTCAGCAAGAATGATGTCCTCATAGAACATATAAAGTATCCGGAAGTACCTGAGCATATAGACCAGGTTCCTGCTGAAATCAGGTATCAGATGCTTCAACGAATCAAGGAATTTTATCTGCCGCCCGTTGAATTTGTAGATATTGAACGCCGGCTATCATCGTTGCTTAGAATGGGATATACTGCACGCAACCCAGTTAAAAATAAAGAGTTTATAAATGTGTTGCAGGAAATCAATGAAGTAAAAGTGCTTCCAGATGAAGAAAAGATTGCTCGACTGGCCAAATTGCAGGCGCCAAACAGAACTTCGGCTTCCAGTTTCAGCGTAATCGGAGTGTCAGGAATAGGCAAGACTACTGCTATAGAAAAAATTCTATTGATGTACCCACAGGTAATTTATCATTCCAGTTACAACGGGGAACCATTTACACGCACACAGCTTGTATGGTTGAAAATGGACTGCCCGTATGATGGCTCGCTGAAAACACTCTGCCGCAGTTTCTTTTCAGCAGTAGATAATGTGCTTGGCACTACAAATTACTTTCAGAAGTACGGCAATCCAAGAAATTCAACAGCATTAATGATGGTGCACATGGCTTATGTAGCTGCTCTGCATAGCATCGGTATTTTCATTATTGACGAGATTCAACATTTGCTGGCGCCAAAAGTTAACTCAGAAGAAATGCTTAATTTCTTTGTAACATTGGTTAACACAATAGGTGTGCCGGTATTCTATATTGGCACGTATAAGGCTATGAAGATATTAAACAGGGATTTTCGCCAGGCTCGCCGTGTCGGTACGGAAGGCGTGCTTATGTGGGATAGGATGAAAAGAGATAAAAAATGGAGTGCGTTTATTCAAACGATTTGGAAGTTCCAGTATTTAAATGAATATACAGAACTAACCGACAGCCTTGATAATACCATGTATGATTTATCTCAGGGTATAACATCAGTGGCAGTATCTATCTTTATGATTGCGCAGAAGAGAGCGATAGAACGTGAAGAATGTATCACTGAAGGATTGCTGCACGGTGTTTATAACAACGAGCTTGCCATGATCAAGCCGATGCTCAATGCTCTTAGAAATAATAACATCCGTGATCTTGCAAAATATGAGGATCTTGTTGTTAATATCGACGAGTTGATGTTTAATAGGCCGCAAGAAAATGAAATGCAGGATGTTATTACGGCTCTTGCTGCTCATAAACGGGCACAGCAGAAAATGAGCCAACCACAGACCGGGCCGGAACTTACTGAAATAGTTACAGGCAAAAATAAAAAAGTTGTACGGTTAAAAGCGTTTACAAAGGATGATTTGCGTAAATTACACAGTAAAGCAATAGAAATGAAAGTAAATGCCTATATGGTATTAAAAGAGGCGGGGTATATCAAGGATCCGTTGAGAGAGCTGGTGGATTGAGCCAATGCTTGATTTTTTTACAGATCCTTACGAGGATGAAATATTATACAGTACTGTAGCGAGGTATCACTATTATTCCGGCAATGTTTCCATGCGCGAGACTTTGATACAAGTATTTGGCGACCGTAATGCGCTGCCGAGTATAGCTGTGCCATGCAGGCTTGAATACTTAGCCAGTCAACTTGTGAATGAGATTTACACGCCGGAATACTGGATTAGGATGCATACCATACTGCCGTATTACCTGCCTCTTATGGATAAGAAGCGGAAAGAACAGGTGTTGGAGGAGGTTAATGGCAACGAAGGAAAGGGACTTTTTACCCTTATCGGTATGGCGGCAGGAGGCATCTGCAGAAAATCAGGGCTGTATTATTGTCCGCAATGTGCGGTTGAGGATATGAAACGGTACGGGGAAGCTTATTTTCACAGACCTCACCAACTGGAGGGAGTATTTGTATGTGACAGGCATGGCTGTAACCTTAAGGAGTACTCGGTGGCAAAAGATAAGGTCAGCCGGATTCAGTTTATTAGGTTTGATTTAAAGAATGTCGGTTTGGATAAATTAGATGACAATCCAGAGAACCAGTATAAAAATAAAGATGACAAGCATTTAGCGCTCAAACTACATGATGTTGCAAAGGCGGCAAGATACATTATTGATCGTGTTGATTTTTCAGAGTTTGACAATGCCAAGGTACACGGGAACATTACGGCGTGGCTGGATAGCAAAGGATATCTTACGAGAAAAGGACATGTCAGGCAGAGAGATTTTTGTAATGACTTGCATAACTTTTATGGTGAAAATTTTCTTGATATGCTGGAATGTAGGTTTGAGCCAAACAAGGACTATGCATGGCCATGTGAAGCAGTTAGGCGTCCCGGCAAGTCCATTCATCCAGTGAGGTATATCCTGATAGCGCTTTTCCTGTGTGGAAGTGTAGAGGGCCTTTTCTGCTCCATAAACAGGCAAATGACAAAATCAGAGGATGCAGCTAGTAGCCGAGAGGCCGATGCCAAGAGAAAATGCAAAGTATATGATATGGATTGGGGAAAACGCCTTGTTGAAGTTATAAAGTCAGGCGGCAGTCTCAGAGGGATAGCGCGTGAAATGAATTGCGATCCAAAGACGGTTATAAAACATGCACAGGCTCTTGGAGTTTCGCACCTTTTGAATTCAAGCATGAAAGTCTATATGCCGAAAGGTAAGCAAGCAGGAGTAGACTATAGTGTCGATGCCGATGATATACGTAAATATGTAAAAGAAAATCAGGGTTGTACAAGGAATGAAGTGCGAAAGCATCTGTATCGCCAATATATGAGGCTTTATAAACACCAGCCTGAATTGCTTTACTCAATATTGCCTGAAAAGGTTAAGCAACTACCTGGAGGGACACTAAAAGTTGACTGGAGTGTGCGGGATGTTGAAATACTTGAAAGAGCGAAAATGGCGTGTTCACGCTTGCTGTTTATGCCGGAACCGGTCCGTATCAGTTCCTCACGGCTAATGAAGGAAATCGGATATTCATCACTTCGTTTTTATATGGATAAGCTGCCGATGACAAAGCAGTATATTGAGAATGTTGTTGAGAGTGTTGAGGATTTCCAGCTTCGAAGGGTTGATTCTGTATGCCGTAAGTTGTATGACGAAAAGGGTATATTTGAAAGATGGGAAGTTATGCGGATAGCTGGTCTGAGAAAAACTGTTTCAAACAGAGTTGTGGCCAGGATAGAAGAAAATATTAAAAACATAAGGGAAGACGTGGGGACGGTGTTATTCGATGACGGATAACCGAAAAAGCGCTATAATTGTTTATTTTCCCATTCAATAGTCAACTACCCAGTTATAAGTTATTTTATGCTATTCCTGATTCCCTAGCTAGGGTTCTTTTTATTGCTCATTTTTTAATTCAACTTACCAGAAGTGATATTCTGTGTAGTGTATTTATTTTATTTAAAATAGGACATGTTGTCACCTAAATAATATTTTACTGTAACTCCCCATTCGTGATACAAATGATTAGAAATACTTAATACGCAGCCCATAGGTGTGTTATAGCTTAGGGCATGATGATAGTAGGTTATTGTTGACGCAGGATTTTACGGATTTAAAGTCGAAAATAGCAACTATGAGTAAAACGACTGCAGCTTACAAGCACTATATAAACCTTATATAGTGAAAACATCAATTCCAAATTAATAGGAGAGCTCTTTTATTTTACAAATTATAGGCACAGCCTTTGCCCAAACTAATAAATTTTTATAAATAGGAGGGGCTATGATTAAATACGGTGATTTATTTCAGTTAAATCCCATTGAAACGATTATCAAACTTACGCATGCTGACGAACAATCGGAAGCGAAACGCTTGGTATCATCGTTCGTGGTTACGCCTTCCCTTGCTAAAAGTTTCATTGATGTAATTCTGCCTCAATTGACTTTTTCTAAAGATCATGAAAAAAAAGGCATTTTCGTGGTGGGCAATTATGGCACTGGCAAAAGCCATGTGATGAGCTTCGTATCAATTTTGGCTGAAAACGCTGGGTTATTAGACCACGTCATGGACCCCGATATTCGGAATGAGTTCGTTGCAATAGCAGGCAAATACATAGTGCGCCGTACGGAAATAGGCGGAAGCCAGATGAACCTGTATGGAATCGTAACGCACGAATTGTCTATGGTAGCAAAGCAGTTAGGGTTCTCATTCGAGTGGCAACCGTTGGGACAAATAGTAAATGTCAAGGAGGAATTCCGACGCTTTATGCAGGCTTTTGAAGACTATCATCCGACAAAGGGTCTGCTACTAGTAATCGATGAACTCCTCCACTATCTTGAGACACGTGATGATCAAGCACTTCAATTGGATTTGTCTGTTTTGCGTGCCATTGGCGAATTTTGCGACGAATCGCGCTTTGTTTTTATAGCTGGTTTGCAGCAGGCTCTCTTTAACAATCCGAGGTTCAGTTTCGTTGCCAAGAGTGTAAATCGGGTAAAGCAGCGGTTCGAAGACCTCCTAATCGTCGACCGGAATGTGTTCGAACTAGCCGAACAGTACTTGTTCCGAAAGACTGGACAACAACGGGACCAAATCCGCGACCTACTAAAGTCACAATTCCGGCTGTTCGAAAAGGTTGCACCGGACATCGAACGTTTTATATCCGTATTTCCAGCACACCCGAACTTCATTGATGAGTTTCAGAGGGTTCACGTTGTTGAACGCCGTGAGATTCTTACCACTCTAACAAGGGAGGCCCGCGTTTTATTGGATACCGAGGTTGATCCTGCCAACCTTATTTTGATCACGACTGATAAATACTGGCCATATGTCGAAAACGACGAAAGCCTCAACACGAACCAAACGGTCAAAACCCTTAAAAAGCATGTTGCGACGATCTGTCACCGCATTGAGGATGGCTTCGGCCTAAAAGAGGACAAAAAGGCAGCCGTCCGCCTCATAAACGCGCTGGCGGTCAACAGGATGACTACCGCTAATCCAACCGATCCCGTGGGACTTACTTCTATCGAATTAAAAAACAATCTCTTATGGCGTACATCCATCCCAATAGACGATGCTGAATTTTTGACTGGTGCCGCCAAAAGGCTTCTAGAACTTACACGTTCTGTTAATAACGGCCAGTTTTTGGCTGTGGCAGAAAATTCCGGCCAGTACTACATTGATCCGTCCCGCGACAAGGACTATGAGCAGGACATCCGAAATTATTCCAAAACGCTATCTCGTGAAGTGTTGCAACGTTATTTAAACGAAATTGTGTTACGTACGCTGTTGCTTGACGCTGTAGCGCCCGTACAGGAAGGCCGATTATGGGACTACGCTCTGTTGTGGCCTGATAACAATGTGGAACGTCCCGGATGGCTATTCTTTGGGTTTCCTAACCAACGTTCCACAGCTTATCCTCCTCGCGACTTTTATATCTTCTTCATCCCGTCCAAACGCATCACGGGACGTGAAGATAACTGCCCTGATAACGTTGACGAAGTATATTGCTTCCTTGAAGACTTCCCGGCAGCGAAAATAGACCGTGATGAGGCTTTGCGATTGTCAGATGATGCTCAGGACACTTACCTTGACAAACTTGCCTATTATGCAGCAGCACGCGAACTACAAAGTAACTCCGCCGGTTTGGACAGACAGGGTTACGAGCAGGAAGCCAAGCGAAAACTGGAACGCATTGTAGAGGAATTCCATTCGCATGTCGGGCAGTGGATAAGTCTTCGCTTTAATGGCCAAAAACGGACGCTTGAACAATGGATCACCGAGCAGGCACCAGCTCGCCTTAATGCCCCGTTACGTAGCCAGATCGACGCGCTGACTCAGGGGTTATTACGAGCACATTTTGAAAACAAATACCCGGACTACCCGATATTTACCGAGCGGATTTATGAAAATACAAGAAGCGCTGCCGCGATTTCTGCAATAGAAATCATCTGCGGAGTCGGTCAGAAGACAGCACAAGGCAAAAGCGTCCTGCGTGCTTTGGCTTTAATGGATGGTGACCTTCTTACTGCGGAAAAATCCCCTTGGCTCAAGTTAATTATGGAGCGGTTGGAGGGATTACCGCCCGGCCAAGTCCTTAACCAGAGTGACCTTTTTGAAAAACGCGAGGAACGTATCTGGCTTGTTGGCACCTGTCTTGAGGCTGAATGGGTGCATGTTACAATTGCGGCAGGTATTGAGGCGGGATTTTTGGTGGTTATCGGTCCTAACAACCAAAAATATGACGCGACCGTGTTGAAGATGTTCTACCAGAATATACGGACCTGGCAGGATATTATCCGGATAGCGCGTCCGGCAAGCGTACCGATCCAAACATGGCATAAGCTGTTTAAGGTTCTGGGCTGTAATGTTGGTCTACTAGCCAATCCTGCTAGTTATGCTGAAGCCATACAAGTGTTTCAGACACGCCTAACCGAAATTATTCCGCGACTAGTTGAATTATCAGCCAAATTGCCGCAAACTTTGCAGCTTGCCAGCGAACCTGCAAGGCAATCCATCACGAATTTTACAGCCAGACTCGAGGACAGTAAGAATAAATTCGAGCCGCTACAGTCTTTTAATTCACGTGCAAAAATGGTTAATCTTCGCCTTGATGATAATGAGATCGCAACTCTTCGCCAAGCGACAGAAGACCTGACAACTGCTGAACAGCTTAATGACTTCATCACAGAGCAAAGACCATACCTTTCAGCGATTGAACGTTATAAACAAATCCATGCAAGCGATGAAACGTTTGTTTCAACTTTGATGAACATGGAAATGCAACTGAACGATGTTTATTGTCAGCCCGATCGCCTAAAGGATCAAAACGAAAAAGATCAGCTTACATTGTCAATTCGCAACTCGACTAACAAGGCGTTTGCACTATATCGCCATCTGCACAAGCAGCACTCTCTGGATACAAACGGGGACCAGAGGAAAAGGCGTCTACTCGAAGGACCACAACTAAAACGGCTTAACAAGCTAGTTAACATATCCGTGATCAACCGGGCCGGACTAGATAGTCTGCGTCAGGATCTGGCTGTTCTAGGTCGTCATCATGCCTGCACTGACGAAGAACTATTATCCAGCCCAACCGGCTTATGCCCAACGACCAAATTCGATCCAAGAATATTAATTTCGGATATTCCTGCGCTGGAACGTCTGACATGCTGCGAGGCTCAAGCCGTGAATCTCGAAAATGAATGGACGGCTCAACTACTTCGCGAACTTGAGGACCCCGCTGTGCAGAACAGCCTGTTGCTTGTATATGGAGAGGAGGTTCAGCGCATATCCGACTTTCGTGCCGCAAAAAGACTGCCAGACACCGTCGACGACATCTTTATCAACGCGATCAACACAGTATTAAGGGGGCTGCGACGACGCACTGTTAGTAGTAAGAATTTCGCCGAATCTGTGCTTGGTGGAGCACCACTCCGACCTGAAGAAGTACGTAAACGTTTCGATAAATGGCTAGAAAGCCAGATCGGACAAGAAAAACCGGAAACGGTCCGAATCGTTCTGGAGGATTAATAATGGCGAAAGACAGGCAAACGAAACTTTGGATCGAAGAGATTCAGCAAAAGAAAGTCACAAAGGTATCAGTCGAAGAGCAGGCGAATAAAGACGTTTATCGCAAGCGATTTGTACAAGCCCTGCATGACCCAGTTTTCCGTAAAACTGAAGGTTTTCCATTCGGTGCCGACGAAGCGTTCCTGGACTTGAGTGCTCTACCAGACTATGCAGCATGCTCTAATCCATTCGTTGCGGAGTGGCTTGCAGAACACGCAACGCCTTATAATTCCCAGACAGATAATTATTTACGCGAACCCTTCGCCGCCGATGTGAGTGAGGGAAAAAATAATCCAATTTATAACGCACAATCGTATCACACGAAAGTTCCTCACAAGGCTATTATGAGATACATCCTTCACTATACTAATCCCGGTGATGTGGTGTTCGACGGATTCTGCGGCACTGGGATGACCGGGGTGGCCGCCTCGTTGTGTGGTGACAAGGAGACGGTTGAATCACTAGGATACAGAGTAGATACAGATGGTACCATCCTGCACACTACATTAGATAATGCGGGAAAAAAGACTTGGACGCCTTTCTCCCATCTTGGCTCGCGGAAGGTTTTGTTGAATGATTTGTCGCCAGCGGCGACGTTTATTGCCCAAAACTACAACCATCCGGCCAATCCTCTTGTTTTTGAACGGGAAGTCTTTCGTATATTGGACGAAGTTGAAACAGAATATGGCTGGATGTATCGTACAATCCACACAGCTCCCAGAGGAATATCTGAAACTGATTTAAAAGCGGTCGTCCTCAATGGAGGTCCGGTTCCAGAGGGTGTGGTTCTCGGAACAGTGCAATATATAGTCTGGTCGGACGTGTTCGTCTGCCCTAATTGTTCTAAAGAACTTATTTACTGGGATGTAGCAATTGATAAACAGAACGGTAAAGTGCTTGAATTGTTTTCTTGCCCGTCATGTAATTCTCAATTATCAAAAGGAGCAGTGCTTTCAGATTCACTAGATAAAGAATATAAAAGGTATACATCCTCAAAAAAAGCATCTCCTGCGGAGCGAGCTTACACTACTTCTTATGATCGATATCTTTCTTGCCATGTTCGTCACGCAAAACAAGCACCAGTGCTAATCAACTATGCTATTGGAAATAAGCGTTTCGAAAAACGTCCTGATACATTTGATTTGTTGTTGATTGAAAAAATTGAGAAAATAGAAAATCCATATTGGTTTCCTTTTCTACGCATGCCTGAAGGTGATGAGGCTCGCAGAAATGATGAAATTGGTATGACTCATGTTCATCATTATTTCACGAAGCGAAATCAATTAGTTCTATCAGCCTTGATGCATAAGTCAAACCGCAAATCACTATTTGTAATTCTGAGTATTTTAAATCGTGCATCGCGGCAGCACCAGATTGCAATATCACGAATTGGTGGGGTTAAAAAAAGGGACGGTGGTGCAACGGCAGGTCACCGTAGAGGAACTTTATATGTTCCCTCGAATCAAGTTGAATTTTCAGTAATACAATTGTTTCGGGAAAGAATTCGATTAATTAATAAAACTTTGAAGCTTTTGTCTAAAGCAAAGACTAGTAGTGTATCAATTATTTCAACAGAAAGTACAACTTCCCTAAGTAGCATTCCGGATAATTCTATAGACTACATATTTATAGATCCTCCTTTCGGATATAATCTTATGTATTCAGAGCTTAATTTTATTTTCGAATCCTTTTTGCAGGTTTTTACGAATTCCAAAAATGAAGCCATTATAAATAAGACTCAAAAGAAAGGCCTAAAACAATATGAAATATTGATTACAGATTGTATGCAACGCTTATTTCAGATTCTTAAGCCTGGCAGATGGATGACTGTTGAATTCCACAATACGAAGAATAGTATATGGGACGCGATTCAAAAGTCGTTATTAATAGCAGGATTTATAATTAGTGAGGTTCGGACTTTAGATAAAAAGAATAAAACCCACACCCAAAGGACCAGCAAGGGTGCGGCCAACCATGATTTAGTAATATCTGCTTATAAACCACATTCAGATTTTGTTAAACTCTTTGAGTCATTAAAAGGAAGGCCCGAAGGAGTTTTCGAGTTTTTGGTTCATTATCTTTCAATCTTGCCAGTCGTTCCGCTTACGGCTGATGGTTGTATAGAAAGTATTGCAGAGCGAACCCGGGATGTACTCTTCGAACGGATGGTAGCATACCATCTCGTTCGTAACGTACGTATTCCCCTATCATCATCTGAGTTTTATCAATTACTTGATGAGCAGTTCGTATGCCGGGACGATATGTATTTTCTGCCGGACCAAGCCGTTCGTTACGATGTTGTACGCGTCAGAACCGAAGTTGAACAAATACCCTTGTTTATCAGAAACGAACGTAGTGCGGTACAGTGGGTTCGGACCGAGCTTGAGGCTAAGCCACAGACTCTGGGAGAACTGACACCGAAATTCATGCAAGCTATGGTGGCTGAATGGGATAAAATGGAAGAACGCGTGGAGTTGATCAAACTACTTAAGGAATACTTTGTCCGTGATTCCGACGAACGCTGGAGGGTGCCGGATCCTAATAGAGCGAAGGATATGGATGCAATACGGCGTAAGACTCTGCTAAAAATTTTCGAAGACTACGCCAAAGGCAAGAGCAAAATGAAAGTTTTTCGCCGAGAGGCGGTGCTTGAAGGATTTCGTGAATGCTGGGAGACAAAGCAATATAGTGTTATTGTAGCAGTCTGTGAACGTCTACCGGCATCGGTTTTGCAAGAAAGCCCTGACATCAAACAGTTTTATGAGATTGCGCGTGACCGAGTGCCTCAGCAAACGGTAAAAAACACGCAGATTTTTCTGTGGGAGGTATAATGTTTTTGCGACAATTATGGTGTGTACGAACCCGCGGATGGGTCCACGTCAAGTCAATAGGGCACATATTTGATCGTCCAGTGGCGATCGTATGGTCCGAGGATACGGGACAACGCCTGACTGTCGCTACTGACGAGCTTTTGCCTGAGCCTCCCGAACGGGTTAGAACTTTACGCGAGTTGCTGGTGACGTCACATATATGGAGATCCTTCCAAGAGCAAAGTTATATCTCTCCACTTCTTAGCCGTGTATTAGCTCTACCTCATCAATTCCGAACATTGCGGCGGTCTATGGAACGATATCCCATCCGAATTTTACTCGCGGACGAGGTCGGACTCGGCAAGACTATAGAGGCTGGTCTTGTGTTGAAACAGTTGATCTGGCAAGATGAGGTCAAACGGATACTCATTCTCACACCGAAAAGTTTATTAATACAATGGGTGGCAGAGATGGATACCCGGTTTGGTGAGAAATTCGAAATTGTTGCACCACCGAGATGGGAGTCGATGGATTGGCTACTCAACAATCCCTGGCGTCAATTGGACCGTGTCGTCGTTTCCTTTGATAGCGTCAAGCCGAAAAATACCAATTACAATACCGACAAAAAAATGATTCTTAAGCGTAACCGCGAAAGATTCGAAGCGTTGGTAGCAGCCGGCTGGGATTTGGTAATTATCGATGAATGCCATCGCATAGCTGGCGCAAAAGACGACGTTGCTCGGTACGAGCTTGCAAAAGCTTTAGCAAAAACAGTCCCGCATATGCTCCTGTTATCTGCGACGCCGCACAGCGGCCGTAGTGACGCATTCCAAAGACTTATACGTCTGCTTATGCCACCGGAATACACTGGAACAATTACCAAAAGCATAGTTCGTTCCTACTTGATCCGGACGGATAAACGGTCCGCAACAGACGAAACCGGACGTCCATTGTTCATGCCGCGTTCAACTACGCTACTTAAGATTCCATTCGGTCAGGATGATACTTTACAGGCGGAACTATTCCAGGAGGTATCCGAATATGTGGTTTCCGGCTATAATCGAGCATGGAGACGTAATAGAAATCAGCTACTGCTAATCTTAATCCAGCGGTTGATGAGTAGCTCTACTAGGGCAGTGAGACAGTTCCTTGAAAAACGATTGAGGCGACTAACCGACCAAAAAGAAAACGTAAGTCAACCAATCGAGATTGAATCGGATATTACTAATATGGAAGAAATGGAGCAACTGGCACTTATAGCACCGGAGCTGAACCGCCAGGAGGCGGAAGATGTCAGACGCCTGTTGGAGCTTGCTGCACGCACGGAAGCGTCCCGGCCGGATGTCCGTGCCTCAGCGCTTTACACTTATATGCTTAACCTGGCTCGCGAAGAAAATAACGCTGGAGTCAAATTTTTGGTCTTCACCGAGTTTAGGGCCACTCAGGATATGCTGGTCGATTTTCTGCGGGCACGTGGTTATGAAGTGACAATTCTCAATGGGGGTATGGGTTTGCCTGAAAGGCAAGCGGTTCAGCGGTCGTTTGCTGATAATGCACAGGTATTAATCGCGACCGATGCTGGCGGTGAAGGACTTAATTTGCAGTTTGCGCATATTGTCTTTAATTATGATCTACCATGGAACCCAATGCGTGTGGAACAAAGGATCGGTCGAATTGATCGCATTGGACAGACTAATCCAGTACGTGCATTTAATCTTGCCTTGGAAAACAGTGTAGAAGCTAGACTTTACGATGTCTGGATGGAAAAGTTGGCAATAATACTTCGTGAATTCGGTGTCGATAAAACCGGCGATGTTTTGGATTCGCACGAAGCTGGCTCCCGTTTTGAAGATTTGGCTCGTACAGCATTGATCCACCCGGATCGATTTGAGTTTGAATCCGAACGCCTACTGGCTGAAATCCGTAAACAGGCTCGTGAAGCTGTGGAAAATCGGAAGATTTACGATGAGGCGGTCGAAACTATAGACCGTCCACCGAAAAGACCCATAGGCTGGCTTTGGGATAACGCTGACGATATAGAACAAACTTCATTATCCGATTTACTGCTAAGGCGAATGAAAGCTTTGCGTGCGGATTATGCGGAGGGAACTCCTAGTCCTCGCTGGCACATTAAGAATATGGGATTTTCTCTAACAGGGTGGTTTTCGTTGTGGCAGGTGGGATTCTCTGGAGGAGACTGGCAATGGCAGAGGTTTTTCTCCGTCTGCATTTCGGATGATGGGCGTAGTTTCCCCACCGCGGGTAGGCTAATATGGGACGCATTGGGTTCCGGGATGGGAATCGATGAACTCGGAGATGCTATTGTATCTCCACCGGATGCTTTACGGCAGATGGCGGAAAGCGAGGGTAAACAGATATTCTATGCTTTACTGGCCGAAGAAGGAAAGAACCGTGAACGA
>JAMPIU010000149.1 GCA_023667845.1 Dehalobacter sp.
AACCTAATTTATAAAGATATATTTTTACGGTACAGTCGTTATCAGGAATTCAAGGTAAAGTCAGTATCATGAAATTTATGTAAAGTCAGTATCACGAAACTTTTAGAGGAATTACTGGTAAAGTAAAGTAAAAGGTAGAACCTTTGCCTGGTTCAGATTCTACCCAGATCTGTCCTCCATGTCTTTCTACAATTTTTTTACAAATTGAAAGTCCTATGCCTGTCCCAGGGTACTCTTCTCTTTTGTGAAGTCTTTTAAAAACTTCGAAAATTCTATCAGAATATTTAGGTTCAATTCCAATTCCATTATCCTTTACTGAAAATAACCATTGATCAGCCTTTTTTTCGGCGGAAATCTCAATTTTCGGGGCTTTTTCACTGCGGAATTTTATAGCGTTGCTTATAAGATTCTGGAACATTTGAGTAAACTGGACAGGATCTGCCATTACTACAGGTAAAGAACCATAAGATATACTGGCTTCATTTTCATTTATGGATAACTCTAAATTAAATAACACTTGATCCAGAACAAATTTGCAGTCCGTAGGCTCTAATTCTCTGGCCTTTGTAGTCACTCGAGAAAATTCCAGAAGATCATTTATCAGATTTTGCATACGGGAAGCCCCGTCCACAGCAAAATAGATGTATTTATCAGCCTTCTCGTCAAGCTTTCCATGATATTTTCTTTGTAAAAGCTGTAGATAACTCGCTATCATTCTCAGGGGTTCCTGCAAATCGTGGGATGATACGTAGGCAAATTGTTCCAGCTCCGAGTTTGAGCGAGCAAGTTCTTCTAATTTCAGTTTTAACAGCTCTTCTGCCTTTTTCCGTTCGGTGATATCACGGGCGGCTGCAAAAACTCCAATAACCTCACCAGTTTCGTCTTTATAAATTGAAGCATTATACAAAACAGGAGTTATGTGACCATTTCGGTGCTGAATTTCAAGTTCGTAGTCCAGTACCAAACCTTCCCTGAAGACATGTTGATATCCTTCTCTGGCTTTCTCAGGCTCGATGAAATAGTCTGAAAAATCAGTCCCAATTAACTCATTTCTTGAATAACCTGTAACCATTTCTGTAGCTTTATTTACATCGGTTATCTTTCCATCAGGGCCGATAGTAACCAGAGGATCTAGACTGGCTTCTATCAGACTACGATTATAAATGTTTGATAACCTCAGAGATTCTTCTGCCTTTTTTCGCTCAGTAATGTCTCTTGCAATAACGGAGAAAGCTATAAGTTGCCCAGAAACATCCAAAACCGGAGAAAGAGTTACTGAAACATCTATTAATGTACGATCCTTTCTTAACCGCAATGTTTCATAGTGCTGGATTCTCTCTTCCTCTTGAATTTTCTTAACTAACTGCTTTATCTCTCCTTTACGATTATCGGGTTCAAGTATTGAGATATTTTTTCCAAGAATTTCTTCGGCGAGATAGCCGTAAATCCGCTCTGCTCCCTTGTTCCAGCTTGTGATAGTGCCATCAATAGACTTGGTTATAATTGCATCATCCGATGACTCGACAGCACTAGCCAGTATCTGTATCTTTTCTTCAGCCTTTTTCTGCTCACAAATATCACGTGCAGCTGCAAAAACCCCAATAACTTCTCCAGTTTTATCCCTGTAAACCGATGCATTATACAAAACAGGCGTTATCTGCCCGTTTTTATGTTGAATTTCAAGCGGATAATTTCTCACCAGCCCTTTCTGGAATACATGCTGACATCCTTCTCTGGCTTTCTCAGGCTCGGTGAAATAATCCGAAAAATCAGTCCCAATTAACTCCTTACGGGAATAGCCCGTAATAAATTCGGTTGAATTATTCACATCAGTAATTTTACCATCTGGATCAATAGTTAAAAAGGGATCTATACTGGCCTCAATGAGACTGCGATTATACGCGTTAGCCAGCTCTAAGGCTTTTTCAGCCATTTTTTGCTCGGTAATATCCTGAACTGTTCCTCTCATATGAACAGGGATATTTTCCTCGTTAAAAATAACCTCAGCCCGTTCGTGTACTATACGCTCTTCTCCACTGGCTAGGGTAATCCGGTGATTAATACTGTAGTTTTTTCCGTTAAAAGCTTCTTTAACGGCCCGATCTACATAATCTCGATCCTCCGGATGTATATATTCAAGAAACGCATCGTAAGTTGCCCCGAATTCCTGGGGATTGCGTCCGAAGATGCGATAAATTTCGTCAGACCAGTACAATTCATTAGTTACAATATTCCAGTCCCAGTTTCCAAGATGTGCCATCCTTTGGGCTTCAGAAAGACTTCTTTCGCTTTCCTTCAAAGAATTATAAGCGTTCTCAAGCTGCTCTCTATGCTTCTTTAGCTCTGCCTCAGCGCGTTTTTGCTCGGTGACGTCAATGTCCATCTTGAGGACCATGGGCGAACCGTCAATGTCGGTGAACGGAAAGTCGTAGGAATCAATTATGCTTCCGTCCGGGGCGGTGCCTTCCCAATGGTGGGGCTGACCGGTTTCAAGCACTTTATATGTTTCGCAGAATTCACAGGGTCTGGTGCACCCATAACAATATTCATAACAGTGTCGACCTCTAGACTTGCCAAACTTTTCACGGAAGCCGCGGTTGGCAAAGGCGACGTGATAGTCAGGTGTCAGCAGGGATATCATTGCCGGTAGCGTCTCCAGAACGTCAAAAAGCCGCTGCCGCTCTGCTTGAGCCACCGCTTGCGCCTGTTTGATCTCGGTGATATCAATGCCCACCTCCATTATGAGTGTTGAACCGTCGGAGTCCTTGAACGGGTAGTCGTAGATATCGTAATTACGGCCGTCCGGACCGTTCCACTCCCAATGATGAGGCGCACCCGTTCTGAACACCTTGTAGGTTTCGCAATTCTCACAGGGCTCGGTGCGCTGGAAGAGATATTCGTAGCAACGCCTGCCCTCAGATTTGCCGAAACGCTCCTCGAAGAAACGGTTCGCAAACGGAACGCGATAATCCGGTGAGAGCAGTATCACGTAAGCCGGCAGTATGTCAAGCACGCTATTCAATCGCTCCCGTTCAGCTT
>JAMPIU010000150.1 GCA_023667845.1 Dehalobacter sp.
TCCAGGCTACTGTTGCTTCAGAAGATGAATTTGTCATAACGGTAATTAAGCAGGAAGAACAAATTGATGCGGAGATTAACCATATTATTCAAACCGCTTTTGGAGAAAAGAAAAAGAATCCGCGCCCTTCTCCGAAGTTTGCGTCTGAAGAGCAATGGGTATATTTGTTTGAAGAGTTCGAAGATGTTATTTCCGCAGTCCGTCTTTTGCCGGGGATTCTCCAGCTTCAATCTGCGTTGTTCCAATATGAAGGTGAATATTACCTGACAATCAGCAATATTGGAAACCCGCGTAAAAAGAAACTGGCTGAAGCGATACTGGACGAATTTGGGGAATCTGTCATGACTACGGATACTTTTCTCAAAGAGCACGGTGAAACGATTATCGAGGAAGATGCCGTAAAAATCTTAAAACGCCTCGAGAAAAAGAAAAGGAGCTGAAAGCTCCTTTTGCTATATATAAGTACTATCCGGCAGGATTGAAATGGCCTGTCTCGTAGAGTTTGCGGATACTGTTCAGGCAATCCGGACAAACGGTTTGTCTCTTGAATAACATAAGCTGATCCGTGCCATTGCAGAAAATGCATTTGGATCTTTTTTTAGCATGAAATATGCGGAAGTCGTATATCTTTGTTCCGGAAGGCTCCATTACCTTTCCCCCTTGGATTTATTTTAGCGGTCTGAAATGTTATTATAATCATATTAAACGATCCGGCTTGTCGAAATCCTAAAAAAAACCAAGCGGGTAAGAATGAACATTTTGTCTTAGATTGCAGAATTCGGGGTGTTTTTTTTGAGAAATAGCAAACTGCGTCTTCTTCCTCCGGTAAACGAGGTCATTGCCGAATTAGCAAAAACCCATATCTGTAATGGTTATGAACTTTCGGTAATTACCTGGGCAGTAAGGAAGGCTCTGGAAAAAGCCAGAAAGATTCTTTTGGATGATCTGAATCACGATGGCGAAGAATTGAAAAGTGGAAAAACTAAAAAGCTTCAGAATTTTTTGTACTGTCAGCCTGAAGAATTTGTACCGGTCTTTCGAGCGTGGTTGTATAAGGAGATCCAAGCACAATTGAGAGGTTATGGAAGTATGAAGAGAGTCATCAATGCTACAGGTGTAATTCTGCATACGAATTGCGGACGCGCACTGCTTGCTCCGGAAGCCGCCGCCTATGTTGCGGAACAGGCTGTTGTTTACAGCAATCTTGAGCTTAATCTTGAAACCGGAAATCGCGGCTCGAGGTACAGCCATATCGAAGAAATTTTGGCAGAGCTGACCGGGGCCGAAGCATCCCTTGTTGTGAATAACAATGCAGCAGCGGTACTTTTAATCATGAATACTTTTGCCGTCCATAAAGAAGTCATTGTTTCCCGCGGAGAACTGGTGGAAGTCGGCGGATCTTTCCGTATTCCTGAAGTGCTCAAAGCAGGAGGGGCAAAACTGGTGGAAGTCGGAGCAACGAATAAGACCTGGCCAAAGGATTACCAGGAGGCGATCGGCCCGGAGACGGCGATGCTGCTGAAAGTACATACCAGTAATTATCGGATTCAGGGATTCCAGCATGAAGTTCCGGTTGATGAGCTTGTGGTGCTCGGTAAAGAGTCGGGGATCCCGGTTGTCGTGGATCTTGGTAGCGGCAGTTTCCTAGATGGATCGGAATATGGTCTTCCACAGGAACCGACGGTGCAGGATACACTGAAAAGCGGGGCTTCACTGGTTTCTTTCAGTGGGGATAAACTCTTGGGAGGCCCTCAGGCCGGAATTATAATCGGCAAAAAGGAACTGATTGACCGCTTGAAAAAAAATCAGCTCACTCGGGCTTTGAGAGTTGATAAGCTGGTTCTGGCTGCCTTGGTCGGGACGCTCCGTTTCTATCAGAGAGGGGAAATTGGTAAAATACCTGTCTGGAATATGCTTTCCCGTACAAAAGATGAACTTTGGAAAGACGCGCTGAAGCTTAGTGAAATGCTTGCCGGCCTACCCGGTTTAGAGATACAGGTTATGGACGCTGAATCCTGCGTTGGAGGCGGGGCTTTTCCGACGGCGGTTCTCCCGACTTGCGTATGTGCGGTAAAGCCAAAGCAGAATTCCGTAGTTGATCTTGAAAGTTTTTTAAGACAGGGAGACGTACCTGTTCTTGCCCGTATTGTGAAAGATGCAATTGTAGTTGACCCTCGGACACTGCTTCCGGAGGATTATCAGGTGATTGCAGACCGTTTACGGGAATGGGGTTCTAGGTCTGCAGGTCATGTTGTGTTATAATTGCTTTTGAAAAAAGCAAGTGAGCAACAAAAAGGAGAAAACGAAAGGAGGGAAAGCAATGTCCGGTGACAAAATAAGACTGACGCAGTACTCGAGCAAATCTGGCTGAGGGTGCAAGATTGGTCCTGGTGACCTGGCACAAGTTTTGTGTCACTTTCCAAAGCAGACGTCCAACCCGGATCTTCTGGTCGGCTTTGATACGTCAGATGATGCGAGTGTCTACCGTCTTAATGACAATCAGGCGATTGTCCAGACCGTTGACTTTTTTACTCCGATCGTTGATGATCCATATTCTTTCGGGCAAATTGCCGCAGCCAACGCCCTCAGTGATATCTATGCCATGGGTGCGCGTCCGCTGACTGCGCTGAATCTTGTTTCTTTTCCGATTGATAAGCTTGATAAAAGCATATTAATGGAGATACTAAGAGGGGGAAAAGACAAAGTTGAAGAAGCCGGAGCCTTAATCATCGGCGGGCATTCGATCGATGATCCTGAACCGAAGTATGGTCTGTCCGTAACAGGCATTGTTCATCCTGATCGGGTGCTGACGAATTCCAGCGCCAGGGAAAACGATTTGCTCGTTCTGACAAAACCATTAGGACTTGGGATTATCACGACTGGGATAAAAAACGGGATTGTCCCAGCAACGGATGAGAAAGCCGCCATTGAGGTCATGGCACGGTTGAATAAGGAAGCGTCGGAGATTGCAGTCCTGACCGGAGTAAATGCTTGTACGGATATTACCGGCTTTGGTCTGTTGGG
>JAMPIU010000151.1 GCA_023667845.1 Dehalobacter sp.
GATTTATAGGGATTGCAATTTATTATGTTTCAACTGTTGGATTTGAAATGTTATCTGTGAGTAAACAATATTATTCCACGGACTCAATAGAGTCTCAACAGCAACTGCTGTCGGTTGGGCACGCGTTAATAGCAAGATATAAAGGTACGGCATTCGATGTTTATTATGTTTTGAATGCCATTACTCTCCTTATGATTTCCACGACAATGTATAAATCAAAGGATTTTGGGAAATCTACTGCTACATGGGGATTGATTGCCGGGATTTTTATGTTAATCCCATCCACAGCAGGAACATTAGGATTGATTTTTTCGTTACTATCACTGATTCCCTGGATAGTTTTTTCTGTCCTGATAGGGAGAAGACTAATACAAAGGGCTGCAGTTCCCGTATCGTAGTTGCTCCCCGCAGGATACGGATACGCTTCGGATTCCCCGCACGGTGCATAGCTGCGACTGTTAGCAGCAACAGTAAGAAAGTGACTCTCACACATAAATCTGACAAGCTGATGACAAAAAGTAAATTAATAGAGATGAATAATGTCGGTATCGTTGTTGAGTCGTTAGACCATGCTATTTCCTTTTTCACAGAAATAGGACTGATACTCGAGGGACGATCGATGGTTGAAGGTGAATGGCCAGGACGGGTAACAGGACTGGGAAATCAGTCGGTGGAAGTGGCGATGATGATTACTCCGGACGGACACAGCCGGCTTGAACTCTCGCAGTTTCTAAGCCCACAGACGATAGCGGACCACAGGACTGCTCCGGTGAACTCGCTTGGCTATCTCCGGGTCATGTTTAGGGTGGACAATCTTGACGAATTGCTGCCCAGACTTGTAAAGCACGGTGCTGAAGTCGTGGGAGAAGTAGTGAATTTTGAGAACATCTACCGGCTTTGCTACATTCGCGGGGTGGAAGGACTACTAATAGGATTGGCTCAACAACTGGGCGATCAGACAGTAGCAGATATTCTGGATAAAACAGGACAGTGACAATATCAGTTGCGTATCACATTGCCACCGTCAGGTGTCAGCTGAACAATATTTCTCAATCAAATAATAAATGTCATGGATAAGCGTACTGTTACAGAAACAATCATTGCTTTGGAGAGTGCTGCCCTCGAGGCATGGCACAATGGCAATCCCTCTCCCTATCTCGATCTTTATTCAAAGGACTTCACCTATTTCGACCCTGCGCTTGAAAGGCGGCTTGACGGTTGGGATAAGATAGAAGAGTTGTATGAAAGCATGCGGGGAAAGGTGAAGATGGATCAATTTGAAATGATAAATCCCGTTGTACAACAAACCGATACAATGGCAGTCCTGACCTACAATCTGATTTCATACGCAGGCGATACGCCGTGGAGGGAGAATTGCACGGAAGTGTACCGGCTAGAGGAAGATAACAAGTGGAAGATCATCCACAGCCACTGGTCATTGACAAAACCTATGATTGATTAAGTAAACAAACAGGCGGTTCAATGTGTTGATTTTTTGTCGGCGAATGCCTCATTTGCATAGCAAATCAGATAATCAGTTACAGGTGAATAAATGATGAATTTGAGTTACCGTAATTTCGCAAAAAAGAATCACGATAAATGACGTGAGATAAAAAACAAACATGGAATACAGGAATCTGGGAAAATCAGGATTAAAAGTACCTGTGCTCAGCCTTGGTACGGGTACATTCGGTGGGACAAACGAATTTTTTCAGCGTTGGGGACAAACGGACGTAAAGGAAGCCTCACGACTGATTGACATTTGTTTGGAAAGAGGTGTAAACTTCTTTGATACCGCAAATGTTTATTCGCGGGGAGCATCGGAAGAAGTTTTAGGTGCAGCCGTAAAAGGAAGACGTGAAAAAACAATTATTTCTACCAAGGGAACTTACCAAATGGGCGAAGGGATAAATGATAAAGGATCATCACGCTTTCATCTCATTAAAGCATTTGAAGACAGCTTAAAACGTTTAGGGACGGATTACATTGATCTTTATCTTATGCACGGTTTTGACAGCAATACTCCTGTGGAAGAAACATTGAGGACATTGGATAATCTGGTCACCAGTGGTAAGGTCAGATATATCGGTTGTTCTAATTTTGCAGCATGGCAACTGATGAAATCATTGTCCGTTTCAGAAAAGCACAACCTGGAAAAGTATGTTATTTATCAGGGTTATTATTCGCTCATCGGACGTGATTACGAACAAGAACTAATGCCATTGATAAAAGACCAGGGATTGGGTCTAATGGTATGGAGTCCGCTTGGTTGGGGCAGACTTACAGGAAAAATCAGAAGAAACCGACCGCTTGCCGAAGGACGCATACAATCAGGCGGAGCAGTTGGATCACCACCTGTTGAAGACGAATTTCTATATACGGTTGTAGATGCTTTGGAACGAATCGCAAACGAAACAGGCAGGACCATTTCTCAGGTTGCCATTAATTGGTTGCTACAACAGGAAACCGTTTCCAACATTGTCATCGGTGCAAGAAATGAACAGCAACTGATCGAAAACATGGACGCAGTGGATTGGTCTTTGTCTAAAGAACATTTGACCGAACTGAATACCATAACGACCCAAACACCTATTTATCCACATTGGGTCGGAGAACGGTAAAATAAATGAATTCCGCAACAACGTTTGTGTCGGAGGACAGTAACGAAGCCCGCACTCGCCGGCGTTTCATACACACAACCATGAAAAAATCCGCTTCCGGCAGGATCTGCTGAAGATCACACCGAAAGCGGAGATAAAATAGATTACAGCCATAAGCCGCTACTCGGCCATCAACACATGCATGATGTCGCAGGCCGATTTGGTGATAGAGGTGCCCGGGCCAAAGATGGCTGCCACCCCTGCCTGATAGAGATAATCATAATCCTGCGCAGGGATCACTCCGCCGGCAATGACCACGATATCGGCACGTCCCAGCCTTTTCAGCTCTTCGATCACCTGCGGCACCAGTGTCTTGTGCCCGGCAGCCAGCGAGGAGACTCCCAGCACATGTA
>JAMPIU010000152.1 GCA_023667845.1 Dehalobacter sp.
ACGATAGAATTTGAACTTCCTATCGCGAAGCGTTGTTACTCAACAACTACATAATCTGGTGACTATACCGGAGGGGTACCACCCGTTCCCATCCCGAACACGGAAGTTAAGACCTCCTGGGGCGACGATACTGCAAGGGAAAATAGCACGTTGCCAGGTAATTAAGAACAGAGCATCTAATATGGTGCTCTGTTTCTTATGTACAAAGGGTGTTCAATTAGGAAGTTTGAGTGTCCTCCTGGGCTGAAAATACCCTTTGGGGAAGATAAGTCGTTGCCAAGTAATTAGAGACTACATCAAATGATGTAGTCTCTTTACATTAATCCAAAATAATACTTCAAAAAAAGTAATATTTACATTATAATGTAAATGATAGAAAAAAGTGAAACTATTGCCTGCTCATTGAGGTTGTTGCGAAATAACAATAAACGCAGCAAGATTTCCTAGTTCTGGTACAAAAGATTTTTGCTTAGAGGAGCGCGGATTAATGAGAAAATCAGAAAACCATCGATTTAGCATTAGAAAGAAGATTTCCTTATTTGTTATTATTTTGGCAATTGTTACTTATTCCACAAGTGCATTCTTTATCTATTTTGTTCAACCTAATTTTGTTCCGAATATTAATGAGGTTATATTTACGATTGCTACTTTAGTACTAGGGGTTTTCTGGTCGGGTTTACTTTCCTTTTTTATGGCAAGTTTTATCATTAAACCTTTACAGAAGTTAGAAAAGGCTGCAAATCAGGCATCTGAAGGGAATATCGGTTGTGATGTTGAATTATCAAAAACTGATGATGAGATTCGTTCATTAGGAATAGCTTTTAATAATATGCTTTATAATCTTAGGGAAATTGTTCAGAGTATTGAAACGAATTGTGCGAAGACCAATGAGAATATGTTTGAAATTTCAAAAGTATCATCGGCTGCTTCTCACCAAGCCGACTCTATTGTACATACCATCACAGAAATATCTGCAGGTGCAGAAACTTCCTCGATTGCGATTCAATCAACAGCAGAATCAGTTGAAAAGGTAGCCCACATTGCCAAAGAAGTACAAAACTATGCCAAGTCTTCTGAAAAAATCTCTGCAGAAATGCTAATGGAACTAACAGAAAGTAAAGAAGTAATTCATTCTTTAGTTGAGGGAATCAATAATCTAGCCAAAGGGAACCAGCAATCGCTTGAAATTGTTAAGAGTCTCGAAGAGAATGCCAAGAAAGTTGGTCAGATCATCCAGTTAGTAGGTGATATTGGGGAGCAAACAAACTTACTTGCACTGAATGCTTCCATTGAAGCTGCTCGAGCAGGACAACATGGCAGAGGATTTGCGGTCGTTGCCGAAGAGGTACGAAAACTAGCCGATGAAAGCGCTAATGCCGTTCAAGGAATTTCAAGTCTTATTGAGAATATCCAGTCTGAAGTGATAAATGTTGTGAATCAAATTACGATACAAGTTCAGAATGCAGATATGGAAGCGCATAAAGGATCCAGGACGAATGAAGTAATAGAAAAAATGACGAGAACAATTCTAGAAGTAGCACGTAGCGTTGAACAAATATCAAAGCTTGTCGATCATCAAATGGAGGGTATAGACAAAAGCGCTCATCAGTCTCGCGAAGTAGCCCAGATTGCAGAAAAAACTTCAGAAAGTGCAATGGAACTTGCTATTGCTACAAAGCAACAAGCGGAAATCGTTGATCAGGTTGAAGCCCTTGTAGGTAATTTAAGAATACAGTCAGAAATTCTGACAACTGCAATTACCCGCTTTCGTAAATAATTGGTAGGCTTTACTATATTTATAGAGAAATACTCTGTTCCAAATAATCATAGGAGGTACATGTACTCCTATGATTTTATAATGTTATCGTGAGCTTGTTACTTGAAGAAAATGAGAAGCCCTATTGTATAAGTACGACTTTACCGGAATCAATAAAGTAAAGTTCGGAAATACCATCGATATAACTGATATCCGCTTTGGCTTTGACACTGTCGGTTTCCGCAGGCTGAGCACCTTGCTGTCCTTTATACGAAGGATCGTAGAAAAAAATTTTAAACTTGCGAAGATTGCTGTTTGAAAGTTGATCCCGCTGTTCTCTAATAATACCGGTTAGAACATTCTCATCAATAGAAGGTGGCTGGATATATAAGACCTGAGATTTCGTTTCAGACTGCGTATACAGGATAGTGTAAGTAAGCTTGGCAGAAGAGTTTCGTGTAAAGTCCCCGTCAATCGTAAAATCTGCATGATTTGCATTGGCCATAGCCAATGATGTCAAGCTGGTACTGGATCTTGGTAATAAGCTTTTTATTAAAAGGGTATCTGTACCTTGATTTTTGTTGTCGCTGTCCCGGTACGTAACATACACTTTTCCGGAGAATACATACTCTGAAGAGTTGGAAACGGATATGTTCACGTTTCTTTGATTTTTGGAATTTAAGTACTGAAAGTCTGCAGATGCTGAGATATCTTTGAGATTAGCTGATAATATCAACTGCTGGTTGTTTTGATTATTGAGCGCTGCTGGCTGAGTCTTTGAAGATAAGCTGGAACTGCCGGCCTTTGGAGAATCAGGCTGTTGAGCAGTTGTTGTCGGCGTATTTTTAGAACAACCAGATAGCAATAGTAGGAAAAGGCAGGTTAAGATTATCGTATTTTTCATTGATGGCTCCTTTAGTACCAAGAATTGCTTTTATTAATTTTATTTATTAATTCTATTATATAATAAAATTCATTTTGGAGCGAAATAACAAGTGAATAAATTGTAATCGCATATAGCTAGGACAGAGCATTACGCTGCTCTGTTTTTTTGCGGCAAGGCAAGTGAAACTGAAAAAAGCTCTGAAAACAGAGCTATAATTAATCACACTTTTGCAGAAACTTATTTCTTTTGATAAAGAGATATTCCTAAAGACAATAAGACAATAGAGAAATATGAAAGAATTAAAACTGTATTTCAAGCTTGTCGCCTTCCATGCTTCCAGTGAAATCTGCCCAGTTACGTGGGAACTCTATCACAAAAGCGGCATCCTTGATGCATGGGGAGACCTTTTTCGGAGAGAGATCATCAATGATTTTGACAATTTTCAGATCCTTGCTGACAAACCAGACAGAGAGGGGATAGCGCATCCCAATCATGTGGACCTGGTTGCAGGGATTAATCAACAGACCATGAAAATCATCCAATTGCCTGGTTCCCAGCAGACCTCTCAGTCTGGTGAAAAAGGTGTCAGCCAGTAGAACCGTCCCAATATTCTTTTGTGTTCTTTGGTTGATAACAGTTAACTCTTTCATGAGCTGATTTCCTCGTTCTTCTTAGAGAGAATCTCAGATTATTCTTTGAATATTCTTCTTCACAGACAAAAAATTATTTACCTAAAATATCCATGATATTAATGATTGCCGGACCAAGTATGACAATGAAAAGGCTTGGAAAAACAAAGAAAACAAGCGGGATCATCATTTTAACAGGGGCTTTTTGCGCAGCTTCTTGTATGCGTTGTTTTCTTCTCAGACGGATTTGCGCCGACTGGTTTCTAAGGACATTTCCCATAGAGATACCGAGCTGGTCAGCTTGAACCAATGAGGCAATTACATTGCTTAAATCTTCTACGTCATTTTTTTTGGCCATGTCTCTCAAAGCTTCCCGGCGCGGTTTGCCAATTTTGATTTCTTGGAGAACCAGGTTGAACTCTTCAGCAAGGATACCTTTTTGTTTTTCTACGACTTTCATCATGGCTGCATCAAAGCCAAGTCCGGCTTCAACACTGACCATAACGAGATCGAGGATGTCAGGAAGCGTACGAAGAATCTCACCCTTACGTTGTTTGATTTTTGATTTAAGCCAGAAATTGGGAGCGATATTTCCAATAACAAAACAAAATAATGGGAATTCAATTTTTGTTAGGATTGGAAAGCTTAAAATAAAGCTTAAGGCAGCAGCTGCTATTGCAAAGCATAGGCCGAGGATGAACCTAAGCGCTTTCCATTCAGCGGATGACCAGCCCTTTAATCCGGCAGCAATTAATTCCGTGTCTTTCGGATCTGTTTCTTTGCTGTTTTTTGAGAAGGCGATGATCAATCTGCGAAAAAAACTGTTCTCAGATTTCTCTTGCTTGTTTTTATCTTTCTTGCCTTTGTCTTTTTTGGATTTTTCTTTTTGGTTCTCTTCATTTTCTACCGGCACAGAAGATCTTCCGAGGGAACGCATAATCCTGCTCTGGGAAAGAGAAGGCTGTTTCCTGGACAGAATCGCCAGAACTAAGAAGAAAATAAGGCAAAAACCGCTGAAAATCAAGATTGACTCCATGACAATCTCCCCTAGAATTTAATATTAACAATCTTTCTGATGGCGATAAAACCGATGATTTCCAGAACCGCTCCACAGCATAATAACACAATTCCAAGTGGACTCTGGAAAAGCGGCATCATAAATGAAGGCTGCATCATCGTGATAACCAGGCCAATTAAGATAGGCAAAGCACCAATAATATATCCGGATAATCTACCTTGAGCAGTAAGTGTTTTGATCTCGCCTTGAATCTGTAAACGTTCCTGAATGGTATCGTGAATATTAATTAAAATTTCGGCTAGATTACCACCAATCTGCCGTTGAATCAGGATGGCGGTTACCATTAATTCCAGGTCTTTGCTTTCAACCCGCTGCGAGAGACTTAACAAAGCATTTTCGGTAGACTCCCCATAGGCCATTTCTTTCAGGGTAATTTTGATTTCGGAGGAGAGCGGATCTGGCATTTCCTGGGCAGCCATTTCCATGGCCTGAAATAAACTAAAACCGGCTTTTAAGGAATTGGCAAGGGTCAGAAGTATATCCGGCAGCTGGTTATTGAATTTCTTCATTTTTTTATTTTTAGCACTGTTGATATACAGCCTGGGAAAGATCAAACTTAACAGCGGCAGAACAATAAAAATAGCACTCAAAGGCAGAAGAATTAAGGCGGTAAGAAAAGTAAGAATGAGCAAGAGGATTTGCATCACGATGAATTCCCTGCCAGTTAACCCAATGTCACCGCTGTAAAGATCTTTATCAAGTTGTTCGCCCCATTTTCGAGGTGTATATTTGGACAGGGAAGTCAGATACTCTTTCCAGGAAGCAGCCTTCTTGGCTTTAACCGGGGTATCTTCTTTTTCTGCAACCAGTCGCTTAACTTTATCTTCGACGCTTTCATTTTTTGGTTTCAGGGCCATGATCAGCGAGTATATCAGGATAAATCCCATAATCGAGGCCACAATGATGACCTTTGTCATAAAAATACCTCCAACGGCCACGAATGACTAATCAACTAACAAAAATATTGTCCGGCAGGATTTGGCCTGTGGCAGCCAGCGTATCCATAAAGCGGGGGCGGACACCGGTAGCCTTAAAGCCACCGAGGACATGGACATTGGAATCAACACCCTTTTGTTCAAATTTGTAGATATCCTGGGTGACGATGGTGTCTCCTTCCATGCCAAGAACCTCCGTGATATGGGTAATCTTGCGGGTACCGTCCCTGAGACGGCTTTGCTGAACAATTAAATTGATTGCACTCGAGATCTGCTCACGAATAGCTCGGATTGGAAGATCCATGCCGGCCATCAGGACCATGGTTTCAAGACGGGAGAGCATATCTCGCGGCGTGTTGGCATGACCTGTGGTCAGGGAACCATCGTGTCCGGTATTCATGGCCTGCAGCATATCTAAGGCTTCTCCGCCTCGGACTTCACCGACGATAATCCGGTCAGGCCTCATACGCAGCGTGTTTCTAACCAGGTCACGAATGGTAATGGCCCCTTTTCCTTCTATATTTGGCGGCCGGGTTTCAAGTGTTACCAAGTGACTTTGATCAAGCTGCAGTTCAGCGGCATCTTCAATGGTAATGATCCTTTCGTGGTCCGGAATAAAGGAAGATAGGACGTTTAAGGTTGTAGTCTTACCTGACCCGGTACCGCCGGAAACGACAATATTAAGTCTGGCCTTAACGCAGGCTTCCAAGACAAGTGCCATATCTCTGGTCATTGTGCCAAAATTAATTAGATCTTCAACACGATAGGGGTCGCGCGAAAATTTTCGGATCGTGATAGTGGGCCCTTTAAGCGCCAAAGGCGGGATAATTGCATTTACCCTGGAACCATCCGGCAGACGGGCATCTACCATTGGCTGACTTTCATCAATCCTTCGGCCAATCGGCGCAACGATTTTTTCAATAATATGCTGAACATGCTGGTCATCATTAAAAGTTACATTGGATAGTTCGACAATCCCATGACGTTCTACGTAGACCTGACTTGGCCCGTTGACCATAATCTCTGAAATGCTGTCGTCATTTAGTAGTGGAGAAATGGGACCAAAACCGAGAATTTCATCAACCACTTCCTGAACGATTCTTTGTCTTTCGTTACGGGGCAGAAGGGCACCATTGGTTTCAACATACTGGTCTATGACTTTTTGAACAATCGGCTCGACTTCTTGGGGATCAACATCATTGAGTTGAATATTTTTGATGGTTTCCTTATGGATAATACTTTTGAGTTCCCTCCAGGGATCAACGGGCTGGATGGAAGGAGAAGAGGTGAAGGCTTGTCTGATTTCAATCAGGCTTTGTTTCTCTGATCCGGTTCTTTCGCGTTCTTTACCTCTTTCCTGTTCTAAACGGCTAAGGAGCGACATGTGATCAACCTCCAAATCTTAAAAAGGAAAGACGGCCGGTTTCTTTGCTGTCCTGACCTTTTTTAGTAATTTCCGAATTAACACCTAGCGTACTCACCATTTTTTTAATTTCCAGAGCGGGAGCCGAACGGGCTAAAGCTTCAACAAACGGTACACCTTTATTAAGCACGGATGTAAGCTGCTCCTCATAAGGAATTAAGTAGGTTACATTGAGGCCGAGACTGCTTTCAATATCCTTCATGCTGATACCGATTTTCTTTTCAAATTTATTTAGAATCAACTTGATTTTTGGGGAATAATCAAGCGTGTGCATGATTTCCAGCGCCAGCTTAGTATTTTTGATTGACGGAATATCCATGCCGGCCACGACCCAGATCTCGTCTGCGGCCTCTAAGCCGGCAAGGCTGATATCATCAAAACGGCTGGTATTGTCAAGAATAATAAAATCATAATGGATTTTAACCTCCTCCAGGATCTGCTCAATATGTTCGATGGTTACTTTTTCTGCATATTCGGGGCGATTCGTAGCCGCCAGAATCTCCAGTCCGGAAGAATGGCTAAGGGTATGAAGCCGGATATCTTCTTCTTTAATCGAACCGGCCTGGACCAGATCAGTAATTGTCCTTTTCGGAACAAGATTTAAGAAGGAGGCGATGTCTCCAAATTGCAGGCTCAAGTCCAATAAAAGGACTTTGGATGACTTCGCCAATTCAACACCGAGGTTCACAGCGGTCGTCGTTTTGCCTACTCCTCCTTTAGCGCTGAAGATACTGATTACTTTTGCTGCAGTGCCGGATGTTTCCACAGCGGAATCGGGGGACAGCGGGGAAGTGATCATTTCTCTTTTGCGGCTTTCCTTGTGATACACGTTCAGGATTGTACTGGTAAGTTCTTTGCCGGTAAACGGTTTGACGATATAAGCTTTGGCTCCGGCCATCATGGCTTTGGTCATATGGTCGGGGTCGTTTTCAACGGACATCATAATAATGGAGGTATTTGGAACGCGGAAAGAAAGCAGTTCTGTTGTTTTTATCCCGTCAATGTCGGGCATGCTGATATCCATTAAAATAATTTCCGGTTTCAACAATTCTGCCAGACGGATTGCTTCTGAACCGCAGCCTGCTTCGCCGATGACTTCAAAGCCGGAATCAAGAGCAAGGATTCGGCGAATGTTTTCGCGGGTATTTCTGATATCATCGACGATGAGAATCCGTATACCTTGCATGCGCTATACCTCCTTTTTTATTTATAATGACCGAAGTAATCGGCATTTGTATAGACATTGGGATCAATGGGTGCTTCGGTGTAAGTTTCTTTATTGGCGGGGTTTCTCAGCAGTAAGCGGATAGAACCTTTTTCACTGCCCAGTGTTACGGCCATAGACTGGGAAACACTCATAGCAAGGACATAAGAGCCGGGATTTTCAGCAGTTTCTCCTTCTTTGAGAATGGTATCACCCGTATTTAAGACCAAAACATCCTGGGCAGCTAAAGAAGTAATGGTTCTTTGATTTCCCTGGCTGTCCTTAATATCCATGGTAATCAGGATATCCACATGGTCACCGGGCTTTACCTTATAGCTGACACTGCCCACCAGATCGACAGGAATAGCAACGGCTCTTTTGCCCGAAGGAACAGTCAGTGAAAAGCTGTCGGCTGAGGCACCTGAGCTGTTGCCGGTTTGGTACGGATCTCCAAGCATCGGACTCAGCAGTACATCACCCTGACTGACGTCAACCAGGAGCACCCGGCCAGTTAGTTCTTTCACGGTAGAGGCGCCTCCCTGAGGATAAGCTGAAAGAGGAACTTGTTTGATCTGGAGCTGATCAGCCTTTAGGATACTTCGGGAGGAAATATCCGCTGCTGCAACAACCAGCGGTTTCAATTCCTGACTTGATGCTCCCGAACCATAGTTCAGGTAGAAAAAGACAGCCAAGCTGAAAATCAGTCCTGAGATAATCGCCATAAAAACATAGAATTTTCTTTTCACCAGTTATCCCTCAATTCATTAGCAATTTTATAGAATATAAACCGTAATCCTGTACGGGGTTATTTCCGTCATCAATAATTGAACTTGTTTCTTTGCCGAGAGTAGAACAGGTCTTTAAAAAACGCCCGGTGATAAAACAGTCATTACCGTTATGCGTTACATTTTCAATGAAAAAAGCGGCAAATCCCAAAATTTTGACTTCCTGGATGGCTTCACCTGATCGAGTGAGGACTTCTACGATCGGGATAAAGACGATCTCGGGAGCATTATTGTCATGATCCACAAAAGTATTCCCAGGGACCCGAGTATCGGAAGCGAGCCGGGTATCAAGACCTTTTCGCGTCGGCCCGCTCATATTACCGGTTTCTATCTGCAGGGTCTGGCCGACAGATAGCGGGGTGTTATTTCCGTAGGCGAGTGCATCCTCATACGTACTTGCACCGGATCCATCCAACCTGACAGGACCATACCAGCCGGTCTCGCCTTCCGGCGGCGCATTTTTCAACGTATATTCCTGGCCATAGACAAAGTTCTGTATCGTAACACTTAAAGGAGCGGCTCCGGCAATGCTGCGGACAGGGTAAACACCTGCCTTGGAACGTGCGCTGACTTTTCCTTTGGTAATGCCAAGTGCTTTGGCCAAAAACATGGAATGTTCTTCAGAAGCAGATACCTCAATTTCCCGGTTATTATTGGATATCGAAATTGAGGGGAGGGAGACATGATTATTGGCCGCATATTCTGCAGCAGTCAGATAAGCGTCCTGCGGACTGTCCGGTAATTCTTGAGCACCTGCTAACGCTGCTGCATCTACCGCATTCTGTAACTTTGCTTTTTCCACATAGAGAACTGCCATATCTGTACATAGGGCACCAAAGCCCAGAAGAACGACTAAAAGTACTGCCGTAAGAACGGCAATACTGCCTTTTTCATTTTTGAGTGGGTGATTCTTCATAGCAAATGCACTCCTATTCAATGCGCATGGATAGGTTCGCATGGATAATAACCGGATTCGGAAGAATATGATTTAATACCGGAGTCGTAAGAGACACAGGATAAGAAGCTGATACCGTAACATTTGAGCCGGAATGTCTGCTGGACTCAATGGGGGTGATCTGAATGGTCAGTAGATTGCGGTCTAACAAAGGGGCGGAATCAGCTACTGAAGCCTGGATAGCGCTATCCAGCCCGCTCAGGCTTGCTGTCCTGGCGCCGCTTCTGACAGCGTTATTGAGAGTCACGTAGGAATAGCCGAGCCGCCCAAACTCAACCACACCAAAGACTAGAAGCAAAAAAACGGGTAGGACCAGCGCAAATTCTACAAGAGACTGGCCATTGGAGGATTTTATTAATTTTTTAAGCATTTTTTAATACCCTCCCAATGCAGGTTTACTTTCGTCAAACCAATTTGATATCACTAAGCAGTGAAGAGACAATTAACAATGCAAAAACTGTTAAAACGCAAAATAAAAGTTGTCCTTCTTTAGTTTAAAAAAGCCCTACTGTTCCCTGACAGTAGGGCTTTCGAGGTAAAACCAACGAAGACTCTTGATTTTAGGGAGTTGGAGTAATGTCGAGGTCTCCTCCAATTGTAGTCATAATCTCATTCAAGTTTGTGCCGATAACCACGACTGCACCAATTACAACGAGTGCAATTAAAGCAATAATAAGACCGTACTCTGTAAGTGCCTGACCCTTTTCATCTTTTTGGAATCTTTGAAGGAACTGAACGAGGTATAACATCATGATAATCTCTCCCTTTAATAATATATTTTTGTTTTTTAGTGTTCTGGTTTGTATTACAAATTTACAACAGTTTGACAACCGAAACAATTCACCGTAAGTCACGATGTGATAGGACTAAAGACTTATTAATATTCTGTGCTTTTTAAGAATCTTCTTAAATAAGGGTTAATTGTCCTGAGAATTTCTTGTTTTTAGGTGACAAATGCTTTACATTATATATACCATCAATAACCGTCATATAAAGGTAAGAATTATTATCGAGGACTCAACAAGGAATCATTCAAAGGCCTTATATGTTGAATAATTAAAGGAATTAGCTTAGAATTGTGGAAATATTACTGTTGTAATGAAAAGCTGGGGGTTTGGAACGTTGGCGACGAAGGCGACAAAAAAGAACCGACGGGGGTCACGTAAAAAAAGACAGTCCGTTCATGATACGATTCGAAATGAGATTATGGGAATCCTGGTGATGGGTTTGGCCTGCCTGGGATTTGTCATGCTCTATTCCAACAGCAAGGGTGCTATTGTCACGTTGATTATTAAAGCACTCAGGGTTGCGGCAGGCGATGGCAGTGTCGGGATTTTTATCATCCTCGGAGTTATCGGGATCAGCCTGATGAGCAACAACCGGAGAAGTATGAAATCCAGGATAACCGGTGCGGTTTTATTATGGCTGGTAGCGGAAGGATTCCTGCATCTCGGATCATCTGCTGCGTATGATACTGCAGGGCTGTTTGCGCTTGGCAAAGTCGGATTGGGAGGCGGCCTCCTCGGCGCGGCGATCAGTAGCATGCTGGTCATGCTGGTCGGTGTGACAGGCGGCTATGTGATTTTGGCAGTATTAGCCTTGATCGGGGCTATCCTGGCAATGAACCGCTCTCTGGTCGGGACGGTCAAAGACCTGTTGTCTCTCGCAGCCAATTTTGCACAGATGGTCGACCGCCACATCAGAGATTTTCTGCAGGTACTGGCGGACGGACGCCAAGAAAGACAGGAGCGCAAAGAGGACGATCGGAACAGCATGTTTGCCGCAGCAAAGAAAGGTGAGCCTGATTCAAAGCAGAGTAACCCGGTGATCGAAATCTTTGGGGAAGAACGGAATCGTGGAGAAGAACGGAATAAAAGAAACAAACAGGTTCCGCAGTCGGAAACGGATCATTACCTGATTAATACAAGGATCGACGATCTAGCCGAAAGAAAGGCTGGGAATTTAGGAGATTATGCAGGAGGCATGGAGACTGCAGCGGCACCGCCGGGTAAGCTTACCGGGACGCCTATTTCCAGACAGATCGAGAAGAACGAACATTACAGGCTGCCGCCTTTAAATCTTGTTCATAAATCAATGAAAAAAGGCCAAAAAAGCGGCAAGGACATTGCTGATAATGTCCGTCTGCTGGAAGATACGCTGGCCAGTTTTGGGGTCAGGGTCAAAGTCACAAGAGTCACACAGGGGCCGACAATTACCCGCTATGAGGTTCAGCCCGCACCCGGTGTCAAAGTCAGTAAAATTACCAGCCTCTCAGATGATATTGCATTGAGTCTGGCAGCCTCCGATGTACGGATGGAAGCGCCGATCCCGGGAAAGTCTGCAGTTGGGATAGAGGTTCCGAATAAGGAGATTGCCATTGTTCATTTCCGGGAAGTGCTGGAGACGGAAGATTTTCAGGACTCACCAAGCAAGCTTAGTTTGGCGCTCGGCAAAGATATTACCGGTACGCCGATTATCGGTGATCTGACGAGAATGCCGCACCTGCTGATTGCCGGAGCGACCGGAGCAGGAAAATCGGTTTGTATCAATACGATTATCGGAAGTATCGTTTATAAAGCAAAACCGGATGAAGTAAAACTGCTGCTGATTGATCCTAAGGTTGTTGAACTGGCCAATTACAATGGAATTCCACATCTGATCTCTCCTGTGGTAACAGAGCCCCAGAGGGCTGCCGGAGCTTTGAAGTGGATCGTTACCGAAATGGAGACAAGATATGAACTTTTTGCAGCTTCCGGAGTTCGCGATATCGTCAGATATAATTTCTTGGTTAGTGAAAAGAAGGATACGGAATCGAAGCCGCTGCCGTATGTTGTTGTCATCATCGACGAGTTAGCCGATCTGATGATGGTTGCTCCGGGAGAGGTTGAAGAGTCTATCTGCCGGCTGGCCCAGATGGCCAGGGCAGCAGGTATTCATCTGATTGTTGCGACGCAGAGACCCTCGGTTGATGTCATCACCGGTCTGATCAAAGCCAATATTCCTTCCAGGATCGCTTTTGCGGTTTCTTCCCAGATCGATTCCAGAACCATTCTGGATATGGGCGGTGCAGAAAAACTGCTCGGCCGCGGGGACATGCTCTATCATCCAATTGGGATCAGCAAGCCGATCCGGGTCCAGGGCTGTTTCCTGTCAGACAAGGAAGTCAAAAATATTGTGGATTATCTGCTGGAACAGGCTAAACCGGAGTATTTTGAAATTCCGGAGGTAAGCTTGAGTTCCAGGAATTCTGAGGAGCCGGAAGATGAGCTTTTCTACAAGGCTGCGAACATCTTTATGGAGAGTAATACGGCATCCGTGTCCCTGCTTCAGCGCAGACTAAAGATTGGCTATTCCAGGGCGGCTAGAATCGTTGATATGCTTGAAGAAAAAGGGGTTGTCGGCCAGCATGAAGGCTCGAAACCCAGGGAAGTTTTGTTGACCAAGGGCCAATTTGAACAAAAATTCGGGAAAAACTTAAATTCTTAGTCAAAATTACCAAATATTTGCGCTTTTTGGTTAATTTCAGGAAGGATTAGTTAAAATACTGTAGAATAAAAAAGATTGGGGAAGATTATGCTGCGTGAAATTTCCATCGATGAATGTTCTGAGCTATCAGATGCATTATATATAGATGTGAGGTCAGAAAACGAATTTGAGGAAGGAACGATTCCCGGAGCGGTAAACATACCCATCTTCAATAATGAAGAGAGAGCCGTCATTGGAACGATATATACCAAAGAGTCTCCCCAAAAAGCCAGAGATATCGGGTTAGAGATTGTTAGCCGAAAATTGCCGGATTTATATAAACAAGTTGAAGAAGCTGCCGGAAAAAGACCAATTCTGCTATTTTGCTGGCGCGGAGGAATGAGAAGCAAGTCTTTGGCGGCAGTACTTGACCTGATGGGGTTGCCGGTATTTCGGCTGATTGGCGGATACAAGGCCTACAGGCATTCGATTGTTTCATTTTTTGAGACTGGATTTCATCATCAGGTTATCGTCCTGAAAGGGAATACCGGAGCTGGAAAAACAGAGCTGCTGAAAAAGCTCAAGGAAGAGGGTTATCCGGTCATTGATCTTGAGGGGCTATCCAATAATCGCGGTTCAGTTTTTGGCTGCATCGGTCTTGGCGTTCAGCCTACTCAAAAAACGTTTGAGTCTTTGCTTTACGAGGAAATCCATCGCTATCATCACGATCTGTATTTGGTGATGGAATGCGAAAGCCGGCGGATCGGCAAAATCACACTCCCTGACGCAGTTTTTAAGGCCATGCAGCAGGGAATCTCCGTTCTTGTTTATGATTCGCAGGACAACAGAGCCAAACGGCTGATGCTCGAGTATACGGATAACCCGGGAATAACTGAAGAACTTAAAACGGCTCTGGACAGACTGACGAAAAGACTGGGACGAAAGAAAATTGATCAGCTTTATGATTTTCTGCAGAAGCAAGCTTACGAGGACTTTGCCCGGTATCTTATTATGGAATACTATGACCAGCTGTATGGCTATCCCAATCAGGAATCTGAGGACTACACCTTATGTATTTCTCAGGAATCTATGTTATTATCGCTGAAAACACTGAAACAATTTTTGAATGACCGGTTTGCTTGACAGCAATTGATTTAAAATAGAACTAAATTACTAAATTAAATATTAATAGGGTGGTGTAGAGATGGCTGGTGAAGGGGCCGTTCTTAGGAAGGCCAGAGAAGAAAAAGGTTTAAGTTATCAGGAAGTTGAAGACAGCATTAAGATTAGAGTGAGGTATCTGGAAGCTCTGGAGAAAGAGAATTACGGCGTGTTGCCCGGGACCACCTATACCAGAGGCTTTTTACGGACGTATGCCAAACATCTTGGCATTAATCCGCAGGAAATTATAGATAGCTATAATGCTTCTTTGGTCAAAGAAGCTGAGCCTGACATTCAGCCACCCTTAAGTCCGATTTCTAGCAATCAGGTATGGTTCAGACCAGCCGTCCTTACAGGAATGGCCATCCTGGCTGTGATCATTGTCGTCGGGATTATCTTTGTATCCAATTTGGGTAACAAATCCGGTGCTTCCCATTATACACCCACCCCTTTGCCGACTGCACCGAAGGCGAGCGATCAAAACACTGCCGATTCCGGTACGGGGCAGGGTACGAACACTGCCGGGCAGCCGTCTCAGCCGCAAACTGAACAATACGAGGGTATTGTTGCTGAGCTTACGTTTACTGCCGATTGCTGGGTCGTGGTTAATGTAGACGGCAAGAAGGCTTTGAGCGGGACGATCCCTTCAGGAACAACGCAAACGCTGAAGGCTGACAACCAAATTGAATTTACATCGATCGGAAACGCCGGTGGACTGTCACTCAAAGTGAACGGACATACCCTCCCGCCGCTCGGGAAGACTGGTGATGTCCTTAAAAACTACATCATCGATGAGAATAAAGTGAAAGAGCTTGCAGGAAGTTAGTTTTACACCAAAGGAAGTTAGTTTACACCAAGCTGATAAGATAAGACTGTGAAGAGGGTATACCGGAAGACCAGGATACCCTCTTCCTATATTTGCGAATCGGGTCAAAACGATTTAGAATAAATACGGCTGCAAAGATTAGAATCCAATAGATTAAATGAAGGATAGAAGTATATTTGAATAATCAGTTTAATCATAGATAACTGCATAGCAGTAAGCGAATGCTGATATAGTTAGGAGCAAAATCAAGTGTCTTTAAATTATCTGCCAGTGAACAAAGAAGATATGGAAAGCCGGGGATGGGATCAGGTAGACTTTGTTCTGGTCAGCGGGGACGCCTATGTCGATCATCCCAGTTTTGGCCCGGCTATTATTTCCAGGGTCCTTGAAGACGCAGGGTACAAGGTTGGAATGATTCCTCAGCCGGATTGGAAAAAGACTGAAGATTTTCAGAGACTTGGGCGTCCCAGACTCGGATTTTTGGTCTCGGCAGGCAATATGGATTCCATGGTCAACCATTATTCAGTCAATAAAAAATTGCGCGAAAAAGATGCCTACTCACCCGGCGGCAAAATGGGTTTACGGCCGGACCGGGCGACGATTGTGTACTGTAATAAAATCCGGGAAGCCTATAAAAACGTTCCAATCATCATTGGCGGTGTAGAAGCCAGCTTGCGGAGATTTTCCCATTATGACTATTGGAGCGATACCGTTAGAAAATCAATTCTGATTGACAGCAGTGCGGACTTGTTGGTCTATGGCATGGCGGAAAAGCAGATTGTGGAGATTGCCGCATATCTGAATGACGGTTTGGAAGTAAAATATATCCGCCATATCCCCGGAACCTGCTATATAGCGGATTCTCTGGAAGAGGTAAGCAGCGGTTATATCGAGATACCTTCCTTTAAAAAGACTGCAGAAGACAAAACAAAGTATGCGGAGGCTTTCAAGGTCCAATATCAGGAGCAGGACCCGGTCAGAGGAAAAACCATTGTCCAGCAGCACGGCATAAAATATCTGGTGCAGAATAAACCGGAAATGCCTTTGTCCCAGGCGGAACTGGACAAAGTCTATGGCCTTTCCTATCTGAAAGACGCACATCCAATGTATGAGAGAGACGGGGGAATACCTGCGCTGGAGGAAGTAAAATTTAGTATTGTCAGCTCCCGGGGATGTTTTGGAAGCTGTGCTTTCTGCTCGCTGACCTTTCATCAGGGAAGAATCGTTCAGAGCAGGAGCGAGGAATCGATCCTGCATGAAGCTGTGGAAATCACCCATTTGGAAGACTTTAAAGGATATATTCATGACGTTGGCGGACCGACAGCAAATTTTCGTCGGCCGGCCTGTCTTAAACAATTGAAAACTGGCGCATGTAAGGAAAAACACTGCCTGCATCCCTCACCATGCAAAAGCCTGCATATCGACCATCAGGAATACCTGGGGATTTTACGGAAAATCAGAAAACTGCCCAAAGTCAAGAAAGTATTTGTACGCTCGGGGATTCGCTATGACTATATCATGGCGGATAAAAGCGAGCAATTTCTTAAAGAACTGCTCGAACACCATGTCAGTGGTCAACTAAAGGTGGCTCCGGAGCATATTTCGCCTAAGGTCCTGCACGATATGCGTAAACCTGCTGGGAAAACCTTTGAACAGTTTAGGGAGAAGTTCTTTAAAATGAACGAGCGTCTTGGCAAGAAGCAGTTTCTTGTTCCTTACTTTATGTCCAGCCACCCTGGGAGTACGCTGGAAGCAGCCGTTGAACTGGCCGAATACTTGCGGGACATTCATTATCAGCCGGA